>NZ_JBEYXK010000007.1:0-182517 GCF_040645035.1 Streptomyces sp. NPDC046876
TACTAAGCCACCAGTGAGCAGCACCCGCTGAGCCGAACAGCGATACCGAAGGCCCCGGTGGCCGGCCTCCCCAGGCCGGCCCCGGGGCCTTCGGCTTCCCATCCCACAAGGGGTTCAGTCGGCGCCGGAGGCGCCCCCGGCGCGGCGCCGGTGCGCCCGCGCGCGCCGTGCCGTCGTCACAGCCGCTGGATGATCGTCCCGGTCGCCAGCGCCCCGCCCGCGCACATGGTGATCAGCGCGAACTCCTTGTCGCGGCGCTCCAGCTCGTGCAGGGCCGTGGTGATCAGCCGGGCGCCGGTCGCGCCGACGGGGTGGCCGAGGGCGATGCCGCCGCCGTTGACGTTGACCTTGTCCAGGTCCTGTTCGAAGACCTGGGCCCAGCTGAGGACGACGGAGGCGAAGGCCTCGTTGATCTCGACCAGGTCGATGTCCCTGAGGGACATCCCGGCCTTGCCGAGCACGGCCCGCGTCGCGTCGATCGGGCCGTCCAGGTGGTAGTGCGGGTCGGCGCCGACCAGGGTCTGCGCGACGATCCGGGCCCGGGGCTTCAGCCGCAGGGCTCGGGCCATCTTGCGGGAGGCCCACATCACGGCGGCGGCCCCGTCGGAGATCTGCGAGGAGTTCCCGGCGGTGTGGACGGCGGTCGGCATGACCGGCTTGAGGCCGGCCAGCGCCTCCATGCTGGTGTCGCGCAGCCCCTCGTCCCGGTGGACCAGGCGCCACATGCCCTGGCCGGCCGCCTGCTCCTCCTCGGTGGTGGGGACCTGGACGGCGAAGGTCTCGCGCTTGAACCGCTCCTCCGCCCAGGCCGCGGCGGCCCGCTCCTGCGAGAGCAGCCCGAGCCGGTCGACGTCCTCGCGGCCGAGGCCCCGGCGGCGGGCGATCCGCTCGGCGGCCTCGAACTGGTTCGGGAGGTCGACGTTCCACTCGTCCGGGAAGGGCTTGCCGGGGCCGTGCTTGGAGCCCGAGCCCAGCGGCACCCGGCTCATCGCCTCCACACCGCATGCGATCCCGATGTCCATGACCCCGCCGGAGATCATGTTCGCGACCATGTGGTTGGCCTGCTGGGAGCTGCCGCACTGGCAGTCCACGGTGGTCGCGGCGGTCTCGTACGGCAGGCCCATGGCGAGCCAGGCGGTGCGGGCCGGATTCATCGACTGCTCGCCGGCGTGGGTGACCGTGCCGCCGACGATCTGTTCGACGCAGTCGGGCTGGATTCCGGTACGGGCGAGGAGCTCGCGGTAGGTCTCGCCGAGCAGGTAGGCGGGGTGGAGGTTGGCGAGCGCGCCCCCGCGCTTGCCGATCGGGGTGCGTACGGCTTCGACGATGACGGGTTCCGCGGCCATGAGCTCGTCCTCCTCCTGCACGGTGCCGGCGCGGCGGGCCGTCCCGGCGCCCCGCCCGAACTAGTACGCGTTCTAGTTCTCTCCGCAGTCTTATGACCCGGAGCCCGGCACGCAAGGGTCTTGCACCCGGCCTCCACGGATTCCACACGCAACAGTCGGCGCGGAAGCCCTTGTCACTTCTAGAACTCGTTACTACCTTTCGGCCAACTCTGATGGGACGTCAGACTTGGAGTCGCCCGATGACCTGTCCCGCGCTGCCCGAAGGCTTCGACGCCACCGACCCCGGCCTCCTCGAGGAGCGGGTCCCCTTCCCGGAATTCGCCCTGCTGCGGCGGACCGCCCCCGTGTGGTGGTGCCCGCAGCCGCGCGGCATCACCGGCTTCGACGACGAGGGCTACTGGGCCGTGACCCGGCACGCGGACGTCAAGTACGTCTCCACGCACCCGGAGTTGTTCTCCTCCACCACCAACACCGCCATCATCCGCTTCAACGAGCGCATCCACCGCGAGCAGATCGACGCCCAGCGCCTGATCATGCTGAACATGGACCCGCCCGAGCACACCCGCGTACGCCAGATCGTGCAGCGCGGCTTCACCCCGCGGGCCATCCGCGGCCTGGAGGACGCCCTGCGCGACCGGGCCCGCAGGATCGTGGAACAGGCCCGCGCCGCAGCCGAGTCGGGCGGCGGCGACGGCAGCTTCGACTTCGTCACGCAGGTGGCCTGCGAGCTCCCGCTCCAGGCGATCGCGGAGCTGATCGGCGTACCGCAGGAGGACCGCCTGCGCATCTTCGACTGGTCGAACAAGATGATCGCGTACGACGACCCCGAGTACGCGATCACCGAGGCGGTCGGTGCCGAAGCGGCCATGGAGCTCATCGGCTACGCCATGAACATGTCCGCCGCACGCAAGGAATGCCCCGCCAAGGACATCGTCACCCAGCTCGTGGCCGCCGAGGGCCAGGGCAACCTGAGCTCCGACGAGTTCGGCTTCTTCGTGCTGCTGCTGGCGGTCGCCGGCAACGAGACCACCCGCAACGCCATCAGCCACGGCATGCACGCCTTCCTCACCCACCCCGAACAGTGGGAGCTGTACAAGGCCACCCGGCCGTCGACGGCGGCCGAGGAGATCGTCCGCTGGGCCACCCCGGTCGTGTCCTTCCAGCGCACCGCCACCCGGGACACCGAGCTGGGCGGGCAGAAGATCCGGGCGGGGGACCGGGTCGGGCTGTTCTACTCCTCCGCCAACCACGACCCGGAGGTCTTCACGGACCCGGACGTCTTCGACATCACCCGCGACCCGAACCCGCACCTCGGCTTCGGCGGCGGCGGACCGCACTTCTGCCTCGGCAAGTCCCTGGCCGTCATGGAGATCGACCTGATCTTCAACGCCCTCGCCGACACCCTGCCCGACCTGCGGCTCACCGGCGAGGCACCGCGCCGGCTGCGCGCGGCCTGGCTCAACGGGATCAAGGAACTCCGGGTCAGCCACGGCTGAGCACACGGCACGGGGCGGTAACGGCCCGCAATCGATGCGGTCCGGGGCATTGTCGCGGCGGCGGCCGGACGTCAGACTGCGCGGATGGATCTCCAGGACACGCTCAGCAGGGGGCCCGACGAGAGCGTGGAGGCGCGCTGGCAGCGCCTGCCCACGACGTGGCGGCTGATGGTCGAGCGCGGCGGACCCCAGGCGGCCGTCGGCCGCGGCGTCCTCGCGCTGATCGAGGCCGCCGCGGCGCAGCCGGAGCTGCGCCGACTGTACCCGTTCACCAGCCACTGCGTCCTGCGGTTCAGCAGCCGGGGCGGCCACCCGCCGGAGGCGGACGTGCCGTCCGTGGAGCCGGTGCGCGAGGGCGGTTTCCGCGTCCTGAGCCCCAGCACGAAGCGGGTCCTCGGCGAGGCCGACACCGCGGAGGCGGCCGTCGCCCTGGTCGTCGCCCGGCTGTCGGCGCCGGCCCCGGGCTGAGGCCGCCGCCCGAGTGGCGGGGGCCGGGGCGCGGGCGGATCCTGGCAGGACGCGGCGATCCACCGCGGGGGTGCCGGGGCCTCCTTCGGGCGGCCCCGGCGCCCCCGCGGTCTGCGTGCGGTGGCCTGCGTACGGTGCCGGTCGCCGCCGAGGGGCTGCTGCCGCTCGCCGTGCGCTCCGGCGGCCACAGCTTCCCCGGGCAGTCGGTGTGCGACGGCGGGATCGTGGTCGACCTGTCGCCCCTGCGCGGCATCCGGCTCGACCCGGAGCGGCGCACGGCCCGGGCCCAGGCGCGGGTGCTGCCGGGCGAGTTGGCCCGCGAGCCCAAGCCTTCGGGCCGGCGGTGCCGGCCGGGATCGTCACGCACACCCGGCTCGCGGGGCTGACGCTCGGCGGCGGGATCGGCTGGCCGATGCGCAAGTACGGGCTCACCGTGGACCAGTCGCTGTCGGTGCACCTGGTCACGGCCGGCGGGTCGTTCTCAGGACGAGACGGCCTTCACGGGTCGCACCGCGGGACACACCTTCGACATCAACGGGGCGACGCAGGACGCAGAGGCTTCGAGCAGGAGCACAGCCGTGCCTTCTACGAGCCGCGCCCTCTGCGAGCCGCGCCGTCTACGAGCCGGCCGCGGCCCGCGCCGGGACGGCCGGCCCGGATTCCGTTCCGGCGCCCGCCGTGCGCGGCCCCGGGAGCTCCAGCCTGAGCCCGCGGGGCCCGGACAGCACGTACACCAGCCCGAATCCGGCACCGACGACGACCGCGCCGCCGACCGCGTCGAGCACCCAGTGGTTGGCGGTGACCACGATCGCGCAGACGGTGATCAGCGGGTGCAGCGCCCCGAGCAGCTTCTGCCAGGCCTTCGGCGCGAGCACGATGACCACGATCCCGCACCACAGCGACCAGCCGAAGTGCAGCGAGGGCATGGCCGCGTACTGGTTGGAGATCGCCGTCATCGCCCCGTACTGCGGATGGGCGAGGTCCTGCGGCCCGTGCACGGTGTCGATGAAGCCGAGTCCGGGCATCAGGCGCGGCGGCGCCAGCGGGTAGAGCCAGAAGCCGAGGAGCGCGATGACGGTCGCCAATCCCAGGGAGGCGCGCGCCCAGCGGTAGTCGCCCGGCCTGCGCCAGTACAGGACGGCCAGGATCGCCAGCGGCACCACGAAGTGGAACGACGAGTAGTAGAAGTTGAAGAACCTCTCCAGCCAGGGCAGGCCGACCACGGCGTGGTTGACGGCGTGCTCGATGTCGAGGCCCAGCGCCCGCTCGACGGCGTGGATCTGGCCGCCGTGCTCCTCGGCGAGGCTGCGGCTGGCGGGTGCGGCGGCGCGGATGTGCGAGTAGATCGAGTACCCGACCCGTATCAGCAGCAGTTCCAGCAGCAGGTTGGGGCGCGACAGCACGCGCCGCCAGAACGGCATCAGCGGCACGCGCGACCAGCGGGCCGCGGCCGGGCGTCCGTACGCGGTCGGCACGGGCGCCCGCCAGTACGGCGAGGAGCGCGGCAGGAACGGCACCGCGCAGGCAGCGGCGAGCGCGGCGAGCAGCAGCACGTTGTCCCGTACGGGCGCCAGCGCGGCGAGGTTGGGCAGCAGCACGCTGCTCGGCAGGGTCATGGCGAGGACCACGGCGACCGGCCACACGCGCCGGTCCGCGGCGCGCTCGCCCACCCGGCCCGCCACCGCGAGCAGCACCCACAGCAGCTGGTGGCGCCAGCCGGTCGGTGCCACCGCGACGGCCACGCACCCGGTGACGGCGACGGCGAGCAGCAGCTGCCCGTCGCGCGCGTAGCGGACGGCGCGGCGCAGGCCCGCCCAGGCGATCGCCGCCGCGAGAGCCGCGTACAGCACGAGCTCGGCGGGGCCGGTGAGGCCGAGCCGCAGCAGGGCGCCGTGCACCGACTGGTTGGCGAGGGCGTCGGGGGCGCCGCCGAGGCCGGTGCCGGCCACGTGGTGCACCCAGTACGTCCACGAGTCGTGCGGCAGGGCCGCCCAGGCCAGGGCGGTGGCTCCGGCGAAGGTCGCACCGGCGGCCCTCGCGGTGGGGCGGCGGTCGGTCCACCACAGCAGCGGCGCGAACAGCAGCAGGGCCGGCTGGAGCGCGGCGGCGAGCCCCACGAGGAACCCGGCCGGGCGCTCGGCGGGCACCCGGAACACCGCCAGCAGCACCAACAGGACGGGCAGAACGGGCAGGACGGCGCTCTGGCCGGGCGCGGCGGCCTCGCGGACGGGCAGCGAGACCATCATCAGGCCGACCAGGGCGGGCGCGGCGAGCAGCGCGGTGCGCCGGGGCACCGGGTCGGGCAGGCCGCGCGCGGCGACGAGCCCGACGGCTCCGACGAACAGCAGCGTCACGCACGTCCAGGCCACCTCCAGCGAGGGCGCGGCCAGGCCGAGGGCGGGTCTGAGGACGAGCCCGGCGAAGGGCGTACCGCTGAACTGGCCGGCGTCGTACAGCGAACCGGGCAGGCTGTCGGGGAGGTGCAGCTCGCCGAGCCACTGGCCCGGGGGCACGCGCAGCACGACGGCGGCCTGCCGCAGGGCGAGGATTCCGGCCAGCGCCCAGAGCAGGAGCCGCGCCGCCGCGAGCCTGTTGCTGCCGCCTATGACCCCGGCATGTCCGTTCGCACCCCTGTGCTCTGCCGCGTCAGCCACGCCTCGCCGGCCTCCCGTCCTGTGGAACGCAACCCTGACTTAGCCTGGCTGCCGCGTCGGATTACCCGGGACGACGATATCCCCCGCCGGATCCCTAGGATGGCGGGCATGAGCATCGTGAAGATCAACGTACTGACCGTGCCGGCCGAGCAGCGGGAGGTGCTGGAGCAGCGCTTCGCCTCGCGGGCGGGGGCGGTTGAGGGTTCGGACGGGTTCGAGTGGTTCGAGCTGCTGCGCCCGGTGGAGGGCACCGACCAGTACCTCGTCTACACGCGGTGGCGGTCGGAGGAGGACTTCCAGGCGTGGATGGAAGGGCCCATGAAGGCGGCGCACCAGGGTGGCGGCGCGGGCGCGGGTGCGGGCGAGCGGCCCAAGCCGGCGGCCTCGGCGTCGACGGTGTGGTCGTTCGAGGTCGTGCAGCAGGCGGGGCCGAAGCAGGAGGCCTGAGCGGCGGGAGCCGGCGGTGGCGGGACGGCTCCGTCGGCTCCGTCAGCTCCTCAGCTCCGTCAGCTCCGTCAGCTCCAGAAGGCGTTCTCCTCGTCGATGTCCTGCGTGCACTCGTCGATGTCACTGATCTTCCCGCCGACGATCGTGAAGAACAGGCCCTCCTGGATCTCGATGCCGCGGTCGCCGCGGTCGGCGCGCAACGTGTGGACGGCCATGGCGTGGCCCCGGCCGTCCACCATCACCGTGTGCAGATCGACCTGCATCGTGCCCTTGGTCTCCTCGCCCATGCGGCGGTAGAGGGCGAGGACGGCCTCGCGGCCCTTGTGGTGACCGGACAGCGGGTTGGAGCCGGGTACGTGGTGGATGACGTCGGCCGTCATCAGCGAACCCAGGGTGTCCATGTCGCCCTTGCCGAAGGCCTCGTAGCCGCGGCGGATCAGGGCAGCGTCGGGGTGTTGGGACATGGCGCTCACGCCCTCCGTTGATGCGATTTAACCCTTTTCCCATCATCGGCCCGCGCCTGTGGATATTCCACGCGGCGCCGGACGCGCGGCCCGCACAATGACGCCATGAACATCAACACGGGGAACACTGCGACGACCGCCGCCACCTGGGCCGTCGTCGCCGAGCACTACGACACCGCCGACGCCACGGCGCTGCGGCGCGCCTACTACGCCGAGGTCGCCGGGCGGTACTGGAAGCGGTCCGTGACCGAGGCCGAGATCGACCAGGGCATGTTGGACTTCCCGACCGACGGGCTCCTGCCACCCACGGGCCAGTTCGTGGTCGGCCGGCTCGACGGCGAGCCGCTCGCCTGCGGCGGCGTCCGACTGCTCGATCCCGCCACCGCGGAACTGACACGGGTGTACGTGGACCCGCGCGCCCGCGGCACCGGCGGCGGGGCGGCACTGCTCGCCGCACTGGAGGACGAGGCCCGGGCGCTGGGCGCCGAGCGCGTCCGGCTGGACACCCGGTCCGACCTGGTGGAGGCGCGGGCGCTGTACGCGCGCCACGGTTACGCGGAAATATCCGCGTACAAGTCGGACCCGTACGCCGAGCACTTCTTCGAGAAGCGGCTGGCCTAGCGGCTCGTCGCGGAGCCGATCGCGGGGCCCGTCGCAGACGCCGTTCGGGAGGTCAGCCCGTGCCCTCCAGGGCCTTGCGGGTCTGGGGGCCGTACTCGCCCCATTCCCCCCAGATGTCGTGGGCGTCCTGGAAGTCATCCACGGACCTCGCCGTGCGGTCGTCGTACCTGCCGTTGATCTTGCCGCGGTACCAGCCCTGCGCGGCCAGCAGCCGCTGCATCTTCTCCACCTCCGGGCCGGAGTCGCCGTACCTCAGCGTCGGGGTCTTGGGCGGCGGGGGCGGGCTGCTCGCCGGGCGGCTCGCGCTCGGCGACGGCCCGGCCGCCTGGGGCGCCGCCGAGCGGGAGGCGGTGGATGAGGGCGAGGCGGACTTGGAGGCGGAGCGGGAAGCAGTGGGCGCGGCCGAGCGGGACGGGGCGGCGGAGGTCGGGGGCTGCGTCGGGCCGGCCGGGGCCACGTCGACCGCCTCCGCCGAGGGCTTGGCGTCCAGCAGGACGGTGTCGCTTTCGCCGGAATGCGACAGCATCCCCAGCGTCAGGGCCACGGTGCCGACCGCGAGCACCGTGCCCGCGCCCGCGAGGACCGTCGGCAGCCGCCGCCGGCGGGACGGGGCGGCGCTCCTGCGCCCGGAGCCCCTGCCCCGGGCCGGGTCCGCTCCTGTGAGCACCCCGAGCTCGCCGAGATCGTGCGGCTCGGTGTGGAGCGGTGCCGTCCCGGCGGGCCAGGACGCCTGCGGCGGGGTGTCCGGCCACACCGCCGGCATCCCGTACGCGGGCGTGGCGTCCTCCGACCCCGCGACGCCGGCGTGCGCGTACGCCTGCGTGGGCTGCGGGGGCTCCGCGGAGCCGGAAACCCTCAGGCCGGGGTCCGGCAGCGTCAGATAGGGGCGGATCCGCAGTGGCTCGAAACCCGCCCCCGCCGCGCACCCGCAGTCGACACCCGCGGCGTCGCAATCTGGACAGCGCTCAGCGCTCACTGCACTCCCTCCCTGGCCCTTGCCTGCGATTATGCAGACCCGTCAAGGGCCGCCCAACCGCCCGACAGGCCATAACCGGACACACCGCTCAGGATGGAAACGTTGCTCCGGCCCGAGGAGGATCGGATGGCTCAGGAAGTGACCAACGGCGGCGCCGGGCCCGTTTCCGGCCGGGGAAGGGCCGGGCCCGCCTCCGAACACACCTCCCGCGAGGTGCTCGTCTCCATCGGTGCGCTGCTGCTCGGCCTGCTGCTCGCCGCCCTCGACCAGACCATCGTCTCCACGGCCCTGCCGACGATCGTCAGCGACCTCGGCGGGATGGAACACCTGTCCTGGGTCGTGACCGCGTACATACTCGCCTCCACGGCCGCGACGCCCCTGTGGGGCAAGCTCGGCGACCAGTACGGGCGCAAGAAGCTGTTCCAGACCGCCATCGTGATCTTCCTGGTCGGTTCGGCGCTGTGCGGACTCGCGCAGGACATGCCCCAGCTGATCGGGTACCGCGCCCTCCAGGGCCTGGGCGGCGGCGGGCTGATCGTGCTCTCCATGGCGATCGTCGGCGACATCGTCCCGCCCCGCGAACGCGGCAGGTACCAGGGCCTCTTCGGCGCCGTCTTCGGTGCGAGCAGCGTCCTGGGCCCGCTGCTCGGCGGCCTGTTCGTCGACCACCTGTCCTGGCGCTGGGTCTTCTACATCAACCTGCCCATCGGGCTCGTCGCCCTCGCCGTGATCGCGGCCGCCCTGCACATCCCGGTGCGCGGCGCGAAGCACACCATCGACTACCTGGGCACGGCCCTGCTCGCCGCCGTCGCCACCTGCCTCGTCCTCATCGCCTCCCTCGGCGGGACCTGGGGCTGGGGCTCGACCCGGATCATCGGGCTGGCCGTCCTCGGGGCCGGGCTGCTGGTCGCCTTCCTCTTCGTCGAGCAGCGGGCCGTCGAGCCCGTCCTGCCGCCGGCACTCTTCCGCATCCGCACCTTCACCCTCTGCGCGGTGATCAGCTTCGTCATCGGCTTCGCGATGTTCGGGGCGATGGTCTACCTGCCGACCTTCCTCCAGGTCGTGCAGGGCGTCTCGCCGACGATGTCCGGCGTGCACATGCTGCCGATGGTGCTCGGCATGCTGATCTCCTCCACCGCCTCCGGCCAGATCGTCAGCCGCACCGGCCGGTGGAAGGTCTTCCCGATCGCCGGCACCGCGGTGACCGCCGTGGGGCTGCTCCTGCTGCACCAGCTGCACCGGACCACCGGCGCCTGGCCGACGAGCGTGTACTTCTTCGTCTTCGGCCTGGGCCTCGGCCTGGTCATGCAGGTGCTGGTCCTCGCCGTGCAGAATTCCGTCAGCTATGCCGACCTCGGGGTCGCGACCTCCGGCGCCACCTTCTTCCGTTCCATCGGCGCCTCGTTCGGCGTCGCCATCTTCGGCACGATCTTCACCAACCGGCTCGACGACCAGCTCACCGCGGCCTTCGCCGGCCTTCCGCTCCCGGCGGGGACGGCCGCGCAGGTGGAGTCCGATCCGCGGGCCATCGCCCTTCTCCCGACCCAGCTGCAGCCGCGCGTGCTCGACGCGTACGCCACGTCGATCACCGACGTGTTCCTCTACGCCGTCCCCGTCGTGCTGCTGGCCTTCGCCATCGCCTGGTTCCTCAAGGAGGACAAGCTGCGCGGGTCGGTGACCGCGCCGGACGTCAGCGAGACACTCGCCTCCAACCCCGTCCACCGCTCCTCGCACGAGGAGGTCGCCCGCGCGCTGTCGGTGCTGGGCACCCGCGAGGGGCGCCGCCACGTCTACGAGAAGATCACCGCGAGGGCCGGCTACGACCTCCGGCCCGCCGCCAGCTGGCTGCTGCTGCGGATCAACAAGTACGGCTCCGCCGAGCCGGGGGAGCTCGCGGAACGGACCACGGTGCCGCTGAAGGTGATCACCGACGCCGCCCGCCAGCTCGAGGAGCGCAGGCTCGCCGTCCGGGACGGGCTGATGCTGCTCCCGACGGTCAAGGGGCGCGAGTACGCCGTGCGGCTGGCCCAGGCCCGCGAGGAGTCCCTGGCCGAGCTCCTCGGCGACTGGTGGGGCCCCGACCGGCCGCGGGACCTGGCCGAGCTGGTCCACGAGCTCAACGCCGAGCTGTGCGGATCGGATGCCGAGGAGCCGCACTCGACGGAGCCGCGGCGCGACCACGCAGCGCGCTGAACGGGCAGGTGGCGTAGACCGCCAATGTTTTGTATCGTGGAGGAACAAAGTGGTTCCGTCCGCACTCCCTGACCGGTGGACGGAACCACTTGTTCTCTTCTCCCGCCGTGTCTGGAGCCCCACCGATGCCGGCCAGCACCTCCGCCGCCGCCCCCGTCGTCCTGACCGCCAAGGCCCTGCTGCTGGACATGGACGGCACCCTGGTCGACTCGGACGCGGTGGTCGAGCGCTGCTGGCGCGCGTGGGCGGTGTCCCACGGCCTGGATCCGGAGGAGGCCCTCAAGGTGGTCCACGGCCGCCAGGGCCACGCCACGATGGCGGCGCTCCTGCCGGACCGGCCGATGGAGCTCAACCACGCCGAGAACGCCGAGATGCTGGCCCGCGAGACGGCCGACACCGAGGGCGTGGTCCCGGTCGGCGGGGCCGCGGAGTTCATGGCGGCGCTCGTCGGGCTGCCGCACGCGCTGGTCACCTCCGCCGACGCGGCCCTGGCCGCGGTCCGGATGGCCGCCGCCGGGCTCCCGATGCCCGAGGTGCGGGTCACGGCCGACTGCGTACGGGCGAGCAAGCCCCACCCCGAGGGCTTCCTGCAGGGCGCCGCCGCGCTGGGCGTGGACCCGGCCGACTGCATCGTGTTCGAGGACTCCGGCGCCGGCATCGCCGCGGGCCGGGCGGCGGGCATGCGGGTCGTCGGCATAGGCCCCCGGGCCGCCGCCCACACCCCGACGGCCCACGTCCCCGACCTCACCGCGGTCAAGGTGACGACAACGCCGGACGGCACGCTCCACCTGACCCTCACCCCACCCCCCGCCTGACCGCACCCCCGAAACAGCCGCGCCGCCCCGCCACGGGCGGCAGTCAGCGAACGCGCGGGCAGAACACCGGCACAACCCGATCCGCCACAGGCGGCAGCCAGCGGAACCCCGCGTTCGACGGCAGCCGCCAGCGCCCGCCGACCCCACCCACGGACCGCGACCCACACGGCTCCCCGCCCCAACGGGACGACCCGCGCAGGCGGCGGAACGCCACGGCGCGCGCACCGCACCCGTAGGCACAGTCGACGGCAGCCGCCAGCGCCCGACAGCCGGGCGAACCCACCTACGGGCCGCGGCCGCACGGCTCCCCGCCCCGGCTCACGCAGCGGCAATCCCCGACGGGACGACCCGCACGGGCGGCGGAACGCCGGCACAAGCCGATCCGCCACAGGCGGCAGCCGGCGGACCACCACGGGCGCGCGCACCGCGCCCGTAGGGCGCGTTCGACGGCGGCCGCCAGCAACCGACGGCCGGGCGAACCCGCCTACGGGACCGTGGCTGCGCGGCTCCCCGATCCGGCTTCGCGCAGCGGTGATCCGCCAGCGGGGCGCCCGAGCCCAGAGTGCACCCGCCGCCCTGCAAGGCGGGGTCCGGGGCGGAGCCCCGGGAAACGGTGAAAGGGCGGGGCGGGGAGACGCTCCGCGCAGCGGCCCACCCCACCGCCCGGCGGCAAGGCGGGGCCGGTCGGGGCGTGCCCAGGCAAGACGGGCCCCGGGCAAGGCAGGACGGACCCGGGCAGGGCCGGCCTGGGCAGGGCCGGCCTGGGCAGGGCCGGCCTGGTCGGCGGGCGGATTACACCGGGCCCGGCGCACGCGGCACGGCAAACCACACCACCCGCGGAGCCGACCCGCACGCCGCATCACCCGCTCGGGCGGTTTGCGGCCCGGCCACCACCCCGACCCCCCGCCGATCAGCAGGATGCCCGTGTGACCAAGCGGGCAACGACCGTTGCGTACCGGCACAGTTCGCCGGATCCGGGCCGACGTACCTTCCTCACCTCACTCGGCGGCCTGGCCGCCTCCTTCGCCCTCGGCGCCCCCGCCCTCGCGGCGGAAGCCGGCCAGGACGCCGCCTCCGCCGACGAGTACGTGGACGTCCAACTCCTCAGCATCACCGACCTGCACGGCTTCCTCCAGGCCGCTCCCGGCACCAACTCGGTCATCACCGGCAGCGGCGGCCGCCGCTACACCGTCGGCGGGGTGGCCTACCTCGGCACCCACCTGGAGCGGCTGCGCACCGGCCGGCGCAACTCGCTCTTCTTCACGCCCGGCGACGCCTTCTCCGGCTGGGAGTTCGACGCCGCCGCCTTCGCCGACGAGCCGACCATCGAGGCCCTCAACCGTCTGGGCCTGGACTTCGCGACCGCCGGCAACCACGAGTTCGACAAGTCTCCGGCCATGCTGCGCAAGCACATGGAGCAGGGCGTCCCGTTCCCGGTCGAGGGGCAGGACTCCTCCTTCACCGACTCCTCCGGCAGCCGCTTCCACGGCGCCGACTTCCGCTACTACAGCGCCAACACCGTCTGGTCCGGCGGCGACCGCCCGACCGTACTGCCCCCGTACAACATCGAGTACGTCAGCACGGCGGACGGACAGCGGAAGCTGCCGATCGGCTTCATCCACCTCACCGCCGTCGGCACCGAGCTGATGCCCGGCTCCTTCCAGCCCGGCCTCGCCACCCTCGACGCGGTCGCCACCGCCGACGCCTGCGCGGCGCGCCTGAAGGAGCTCGGGGTCAACGCGATCGTGCTCAGCCTGCACGACGGCGCGGTGGCGGGCACCGACTTCAACGGCGGAAGCAACCCCTCCGGACCGGCCTACGACCTCGCCCTTCGGGTCTCCCCCGCCATCGACGCGATCATCACGGGCCACTGGCACCACCGGTTCAACCTGATGCTCCCCGACCCGGCCGGGGTCCCGCGCCCCTTCGTCGGCGCCGGCTGCTACGGACAGGTCGTCAACGAGATCAGTCTCCGCCTCGACCCGCAGACCGGACGGGTCGTGCGGGAGCTGACCGTGTCGGTCAACCACCCCAACACCCGGGACGTCGCCCCGCACCCCTCGCTGAAGGAGGTCGTGGACTACTGGGCCGGGCAGGCGGTCCAGCGCGACCGCACCCGCATCGGCCGGCAGACCGGGTCCTTCCTGCGGACCCGGACGGCGGCCGGCGAATCCACGATGGGCGATCTCGTCGCCGACTGGGCGCTGTGGGCGGGGCGCCGGCCGGACGATCCCGACAACGACGCCAACGTCCACCCCAACGTGCCGGCCCAGCTGGCCCTGGTGGCGCTGGCGCCCACGGCGGGTCAGGTGGTCATCGCGGGCGATCTCGTACGCGATGCCGCTTCGGACGGAGCCGTCACCTTCGGCGCCGCATGGCGGGCGGTCGGCTTCGGCGACCCGGTGGTCACGGCCTGGGTGACCGGGCGGCAGATCCACGACGTCCTGGAGCAGCAGTGGACGACGGGCCCGGGCGGCGCGCTGCGGTTCGCGCCCCTCGCGGTGTCGGGGAACGTGCGCTACCGCTTCGACGCGGCCGGGGCGGTCGGGGACCGGGTGGATCCGGCCGAGGTGCTGATCGACGGCAAGCCGCTCGACCCCGGGGCCCGGTACCGGCTGGCGGCCCTGTCGTACACCTTCCTCGGCTACGACGGGTATCCGGCGCTGGCCGGCTTCCGCGAGCCGTACCGCCACCAGCGGGACTTCGAGAGCTTCGTGGCGTACGTACGGGAGCGGCAGGTGCTGGCTCCGCAGCCCACGGACCGGGTCACGGTACGGGGTGCCCGGCTGTCCGGGGGCGATGCGGCGGCCGAGGTGGGTGTGGTGCAGGAGCCGCAGGTGCTGCTGCTGCCGGACGGTACTCCGGTGCCGCGGGCCGAGGCGGCGATCCTGGCGGCGACCCGGCCCCCGTCGGCGGGCCCGGACGTCGGGCCGCCCTGCTGAGGGCGGCGGCACCCCCACCGGGCCCGCCCCCACCAGGCCCGCCGCTCCCAGGCCCGCCGCCCCCGGGCCCGTCGCCCCCGGCCCCGCAGTGCGCGGCCCGCACCCCCGCAGCAGCCCGCCCGCCTCAGCCCGAGATCGCCTCGTACAGCGAGAAGGCGGCGAGGGCCGCCATCACCCCCGCCGCGACCTTGGTGATCAGGCGCAGCGGCACGTACTTCATCAGGGTGCGCCCGCCGAGGATGCCGATGCCCGCCACGGCCCACAGGGCGAGGACGGCACCGACGCCGACCGACAGGGGGTTGTCGTAGCGGGCGGCGAGGTTGGCGGTCATGATCTGGGTCAGGTCGCCGAACTCGGCGACCAGAATCAGCATGAAGCCGGCTGCGGAGACCTTCCAGAAGGACTGGTCGGCAGGCGCCTTGACCTCGTCCTCCTCGTCGCCCTTCTTCAGCAGGAGCATGACCGCGCCGAGCAGGAACAGCACGCCGACGACGGCTTGGACGAGCCGGTGCGGGAGCAGGGTGAGCACGCTGCCCGCTGCGATGGCGAGCGCGACGTGCACGGCGAAGGCGGCGGCGACGCCGGCGAAGACGTACGAGGCCCGGTAGCGGGTGCCGAGCATCAGGCCGGCCAGCGCCGTCTTGTCGGGGAGCTCGGCGAGGAAGACGACGCCGAAGGCGATGGCCGTGACGGCGATGCTGAAGTTCGTGCTGAACACGGTGCGGGACCTCAATCGGTGGGCAGGACGTCGCCGCTACCGAGGGACCTGGGGTGTGTCAGGGGTCGCTTCGGCACGACAGCGACCTGACTGCGTACACGCGCCCGCGTCGGATGGACGGGTGCACGTGGACCTGGACAGAACACTGTGGCCGAAGGTCTCGCTGGCCGGCCGCGGTGTGCGGCCTGCCTCCGGGCGCCGGCTGGGAGACCCAGCAGTATGTCGACGGTCCGGCGAAGAGCTACTCCCCTTCTGCTCCCACCAGGATACGTGACGCCTCCGAGGGGCCGGAACAGGACTTTGGTCCCTCGCACGCGACAGGGCCGGGCCCGGGGAGCAGGGAAGCGGAACCGGCCGCCTGACCCCGGGACCGGCCGGACACCGTCGGGCGTCGACCCCCGCCCCCACGCCGGAACTCCAACTTCCGCTTAACCGGCGGCAGTTGCCGGCACCCGAACGTGACGTGCCCATGTCGCAAACCTGTAACCTTGCGCCCGCCGCCACGCAATCCGGCGCCGCCACCCTGGCCGCGCCCCCCCTTTTCCGGGGCTTCACGGCCACACCCCCCGCATCCAGGGAGCACCCTCATGGCCCTTTCGGCCCGCATACCCTCCGTCTACGCGCGTCGAATTGGCGTGCTCGCGTCATCCGCCGCGCTCGCCGCCCTCACCTCCCTCATCAACGCCCCCACCGCCCAGGCCGCCCCTCCCACCCCCATCAGCGCCTCGGCCGCCCGCGCCTACCTCGCGACGGTCACGCCCCGGGCGGAGGGCTCCCTCACCGGCTACAGCCGCAGCCTGTTCCCGCACTGGACCACCGTCTCGGGCACCTGCAACACCCGCGAGACCGTCCTGAAGCGCGACGGCGTCAATGTCGTCACCGACTCCTCCTGCGCCTCGGTCAGCGGCAGCTGGTACTCCGAGTACGACGGCGCCACCTGGACCGATGCGGCCGACCTCGACATCGACCACGTCGTGCCGCTCGCCGAGGCCTGGCGCTCGGGGGCCGCCTCTTGGACCACCTCCAAGCGCCAGCAGTTCGCCAACGACCTCACCCGCCCGCAGCTCATCGCGGTCACGGACAACGTCAACCAGGCCAAGGGCGACCTCGACCCGGGCAAGTGGCTGCCGCCGCGCACCGCCTACCGCTGCACCTACGCCCGGATGTGGGTCGAGGTGAAGCAGTACTGGGGCCTGAGCATGGACTCCGGCGAGAAGACGGCCCTGGTCAACGTGCTGAACGGCTGCTGAGGCCAGGCCATCCGACCGGATTCCGCTTATTTCCCCCGTGAGGGGGAGGCCCGGCTCCCCCTCGCCGTCGTACCGTGATCGAAGGTGCTACGGGGAGGGGGGAGTTCCATGGCCGTGCTGCGCCTGGGACCGCTGCTGCGCCACGTCGACTGGGACAGGGGGGACGCGGCGACGATATGGGTCGAGGCCGACCGCCCGTGCACGGCCGAGGTGCGCTGCGCCGACGGGGCCGGGGGCAGCGTGCGCACCTTCCAGATCGCCGGGCACCACTACGCGGTGATACCGGTGACCGGCCTGGCCCCGGGGACCACCACGGCGTACGAGGTGCTGCTCGACGGGAGGCGCGTCTGGCCCCTGCCGGGCGGCGCCTTCCCGCCGAGCACGATCACCGTGCCCGCCGTCGCCGCGGCCGGGCGGGCCGCCCCGGAGCTGAGGATCACGTTCGGGTCCTGCCGCCAGGCCGCGCCGCCCGCGGACCGGCGCGGACCCCACGGGCCGGACGCCCTCGACACGCTCGCGGCGCGCCTGGCAGCCGACCCGGACGAACCGCGGCCCGACGTCCTGCTCCTCCTGGGCGACCAGGTGTACGCGGACCAGCTGTCGCGGGAGACCCGGCAGTGGCTCGCGGCCCGGCGCGACCTGCGCGACGCCCCCGGCGCCCAAGTCGCGGACTACGAGGAGTACACACGGCTGTACTACGAATCCTGGCTCGACCCGGAGATCCGCTGGCTGCTGTCGACCGTGCCCAGCCTCCAGATGTTCGACGACCACGACGTCGTGGACGACTGGAACACCAGCGCGGCCTGGCTGGCGGAGATGCGGGCCACGCCGTGGTGGCAGGAGCGGGTGGTCAGCGGGCTGATGTCGTACTGGGTGTACCAGCACCTGGGCAACCTCTCACCGGCCGAGCTCGCGGCCGACGCCCTGTACCAGGCCGTACGGAAATCCCCGGACGGCACGGACGCGCTGCGGGCCTTCGCCGCCGCCGCGGACGCCGACCCCGGCTCGGCGCGCTGGAGCTACCGCCGCGACTTCGGCCGCTCCCGGCTGCTGATGGTGGACACGCGGGCGGCGCGGGTCCTCGCCGAGGACGGCCGGGCCATGCTCGACCCGGCCGAGCAGCAGTGGCTCCGGGACAACGCGCTGGCGGACCGCGGGGATTGCGACCACCTGCTGATCGGCTCCTCGCTGCCCTGGCTGATGCCACCGCTGATCCACGACGCGGAAGTGTGGAACGCCGCGCTGTGCCGCGGTGAGCGGGGGCCTCGCTGGGCGCGGATCGGGGAGGACCTGCGCCGGCGCAGCGATCTGGAGCACTGGGCGGCGTTCCCCGCCTCGTTCGCGGCGCTCAGCGATCTGATCGAGGAGGTGGCGACGGGTCCGCGGGCCCCGGCGACGGTGTGCGTCCTGTCCGGGGACGTGCACCACGCGTATGTGGCCGAGCCCCGAATACCCGGCACGGCGCGGGTGTTCCAGCTGACGTGCTCGCCCGTGCACAACTCGGTCCACACCCTGGTGAAGTGGGGATTCCGGCTGGGCTGGTCCCGGGTGGGGCGGTGGCTGGGGCGCGGGCTGTCCCGGCACGGGCGGACGGGCCGGCCCCCGATGGGCTGGCGGCGTACGAGCGGACCCTGGTTCGGCAACCAGCTGATGACGCTGGCCCTGTCCGGCCGCTCGGCCCGGCTCCGCCTGGACCAGGCCCGCCGGGACCGCGGCAGGGGCCCGGGCCGACGGGGCCGTCTGGTGACGGTGCTGAACCGGCAACTGACGGCGCAGGACTGACGCGGACCGGAATCCGGCCGGACACACAGCGGACCGGGGGCCGCCCCGGGCATTCGGCGCACGAGCGCCGGGCGTACGCTGTATGGCTGTCAAGCCGCCCCTGCCGCTCCCCCGCGACGTCGCGGCGCTTCACGCCGAGGCACGTCCACCGGACCGGGGAGTCCCGTTTGCTTGAGACGCTGGGGTCGTTGACCACGAGCCCGTGGATCTACGCCGTGGTGGCGCTGTCCGTCGTGCTCGACGTGTTCCTGCCCGTGCTGCCCAGCGGCGTCCTGGTGATCACTGCGGCGGCAGCAGCGGCCGCCGCGGCGGGGCCGGTGCCGGGCCCCGAGCAGGTGCCGGACATCCTGGCGCTGCTGGTGATCGCCGCCACCTCCTCGGTGCTGGGCGACATGGCCGCCTTCCGGCTGGCCCGGCGCGGCGGGGCGCGGCTCGACCGTGCCATCTCCCGCTCGCGCCGGCTGACGCTGGCCCACGAGCGGCTGGGCACCGCCCTGGCCCGGGGCGGCGGCGCCCTGGTCGTGATCGCCCGCTTCGCTCCGGCGGGCCGTTCGGTGGTGTCCCTGGGCGCGGGCAAGACGCACCGCAAGGTGATGGAGTTCCTGCCCTGGTCGGCCCTGGCGGGCATGGCCTGGGCGGGCTACAGCGTGTCGCTCGGCTACTTCGGCACCCAGTGGCTGGGCGCGGCCTGGCTCGGGACCGCGGTCTCGGTGATCGCCCTGTTCGCCGCGGGCGCGCTGGCCGCGTTCGTCATCCGCCGTCCCGCCCCGGCAGCTGCGTAGGCGTCCCCCGGGCGGAGCAGCGCCTCACCCGTTTCACCGGCCCCGATCGCCGCTTGCACCTCGTACTCCTAGCGTCCTGAACACGGCGCGCAACCGCATCCGCGTCACACCCGTGGCCTGGTCGCGCCGTTTCGAGGAGCCCGAGGAGTCCACTCCATGCCCGCCACGCCGCCGAACCGCCCCCTGCTGAGCCTCGCGGCCGCGACCCTCGCCGCCGTCGCCGCCACCGCCGCCCCCGCCAGCGCCGCGGGCGGCGCCACCGGCCTCTCGGCCGCGGTCTCCCCGAACTCCGTCGCCCCGGGGGGCCGCATCGGCCTCACCCTCGGAGGCTGCGGATCACGCACGGGCACCGCCTCGTCGAGCGCGTTCGGCGACGTCCGCCTGGGCTCGTCCAACTCGGCATATACCCTCTCGGGCAGCACCACGGTCTTCACCAACGCGAGCGCCGGCACGTACACGGTGACCTTCGAGTGCGGCGGCCCCGGCGGCGACCGTGTCACCGCGTCCCTGCAGGTCACCACGGGTGCGGCCCGCGGCGGCACGGGCGGCAGCATCGACACGGTGAGCCGGGGCGAGATCGCCGTCGGCGGCGCCCTGACCGTCGGCGCCCTGGCCACCGGCATCTGGCTCCTGCGCCGCCGAACCCGCACCACCTGACCGGAAGCGAAGCAGCCGCAGCACTAGCCGGCGGCGGGAACCCCCCTGACCTGCAGCCCTCCCAGCAATTCGGCCGTAGCCCGGGCCACGGCCTCGACCGCCTCCTCGAACACCTCCTGATTGTGCGCTGCGGGCGCCCGGAACCCGGACACCTTCCGTACGTACTGCAGCGCGGCGGCCCGGATCTCCTCCTCGG
Source organism: Streptomyces sp. NPDC046876 (assembly GCF_040645035.1). Lineage (NCBI taxonomy): Bacteria > Bacillati > Actinomycetota > Actinomycetes > Kitasatosporales > Streptomycetaceae > Streptomyces > Streptomyces sp. NPDC046876. The sequence goes on from NZ_JBEYXK010000007.1 coordinate 19,808, forward strand.
TGGCCTTCTCGGGGATGGCGGGCGGACGCAGCGTCTTAATGGATCGGCACATACCCCCACTATCCCGCTACCGCGGCAGTTCGGACCCGGACAGCTTCATGATCAGGCCGGCCTGGAGCCGCGCCCGCAGCTCGGGATCGGCGACCTCGTCCAACAGGGCCACCGCCTGCTCCAGCGCCGCAGCCGCCCGCCGGTCCTCCCGCAGCGCAACGGTCTGAGCGGCCATGTGCCGCAGCGCAACATCGGCCCGCCGATGAAACAGCTGCCCCACAACGGTGACCACAACCCCCACGGAACTGGTCACGACCCCCACATACAGTTCCCCAACACTCTCGGCCTTCCACACCCCGAGCGCCACCCCGACCAGCACCACCGCGGCCCCCACCCCGGCGAACAGCTGACTCACGGCAAAACTGCTCCGCGCCTGCGCCAACCCGTAGGCGTAGTACTCCACCAACAAGGCGGTGAACCCATCACCCCCCGCCGCCTCACCCTCCCCACCCCGACCGGCATCGGCATACTTCGCCCCCGCCCCCTCCCCCACGGGCTGCCGAACCTGAGCGAGCAACCGCTCCCTCTCGACCTCCCGCTGCCGCTCAAACCGAGCCCCCACCCCCCTCCCCCACACCACTAACCCCACAACGCCCACCACCACCGCCCCCACAACCCCCCAAACACCCATCCCAAAACCCTCCCACGCCCAACCCCCCGACAAAAGAAGGCGACCACGTGCACCGGTCGACAGGCTGACCGGTCCACGAGACGATGGAAACGACTCCCCGGCGCCGCCGCATGAGAGGGCGGACACGGCGCCATATGCGCAAACCTGAGGGGCTCTCAGAGGAGCACGCATGACGACCAGCCTCAGACGCCGCACGCTTGCCGCCGTTTTCTCCTCCGGGTTGGTCGCCGCAGGCATGGTGTTGCCTCCCACGGCCGCGGCGCACCCCACGTCGGTACACGCCCCCTGCCTCACCAAGGACGGGACCGCGAGCGGAGGGCAGAGGGTGGGGGACAACCCCCCGAGGTTCAAGAGCGGGGGCTCACCGTATCTGGGTGTGCGCTACACATGGTGCGGCACCGACACCGACACGATCACGGTCTACTACGGCGGATTCACACCCCAAGGCACCGCCCTCGAGTACTACAACATCCGGGACGACCTCGGTCAGCGCGAGTACCCGCCGGGAGCGGCCCGCCTCACGACGATCCGGACCGGCGGCCTCTCCAGGGTCTGGCATTTCTCGGTGCAGCATTGTGCGCGCGCGACCCAGGGTGCCCGCTCCTTGTGCACCCCATGGTCACCCCAGGTCAGCGTCCTGTCTGCAACCGACGCCGAATACGACCGGGGCCACGCGGACGGCGTCAAGAAAGGCACGGAAAAGGCAAAGGAACAGTCCTGCAAGGACGGCGGCCCCATAACGGCACCCCCCAACGCGAGCCGCTACCACCAGGGCTGGTACGCCGGCTTCGACAAGGGCTGGACCTCCACCTGCGGAACCTAACAACCGGCAACCGCCAAAGGGTTCACTTCTTCTTCCGCAGCTTCCGCATCTTCGCTTCGGCGTCCTTCTTCTTCCGCTGCGCCACTGCGTAGCTGGACCAGCTGCCCTGATGTAACTGACACCGAGAGCTGTTCATGATCGCGGGCTTGCTGCAAGGCCGCCCCTTGGCCGTCTGCGCCCCGCACCTGGGTTGAGTCACCTGCCACCTGCTTCCGACCTCGTTGTCACCAGACCCCGGGATGTTCCCTCGCAAGCCCGTCGCCAGGAAGGCGCACGCAACGCGGACGGAAGCAGAGCCGGCACACGGACGGCGTCGATGTGGCATGGGGAAAGCCCCCAACCGTGATCGGTTGAGGGCTTTCCGCTGGTGGGCGCGGACGGTTTCGAACCGCCGACATCTGCTTTGTAAGAGCAGCGCTCTACCCCTGAGCTACGCACCCGTGGATGAGTGGACAGCCTACATGCCAGCCACGGGCCCCACGCAAACCCGTTTCCGTGGGAGAGAATGGGCGGAGCAGGCGGGGCACGGCGGACGCGTACGGGAGAGGGATTGTGACGACGGCATCCCGGCGGTGGTTCGGCGGGCGGGGCGAGAATCGGCGGGCGGATGCGCAGGCGGCCAAGGATGCCGCCGCCGCCGCGTTCTACGAGCTGGACACCGCCCAGCGGGATCTGCGGATCTCGCTGGAGACCATCGCCGCCGCGGACGGGTCGCCGGCGGCCCGGCAGGCGGGCGAGGCGTTCGCCGCGCTGGGGCAGCGGATCGACCAGGCCAGCCATGTGTACATCGAGGCGGTCGACGCGCACGACCTGGACCGGCCCGAGCTGGACGGTGCCGTCGCGGCGCGGGCGCGGGACGAGCTGACGCGGGCGCGCGAGGAGCTGGTGCGGGCCAAGGCCGAGCTGGACCGGTTCGCCGAGGGGATCCGGCCCCTGCTGGACAACGCCGAGACGCAGCTCGCCCGGGTCGTACCGGCGCGGGAGCGGGCGCGGGCGGCGCTGCTGGCGGCGAGCACGGCGTTGGACGAGGTCCGCGGCAAGGGGATGCGGGCCGACGAGATCGCGGCGCGGCTGGCCGCGCTCGGGCCGGAGCTGACCCGGCTGAACCAGGGCGCCGCGCAGCACGGGGTGCAGGAGACCATCCAGCGCGCGGACCGGATCCTGCGCGACGCCGAGGCGATACGGGCCGAGCTCGTACGGCTGCCGGAGCGCGCCGCGGAGATCGACCGGCGGCTGGTGAGCCTGCGGACCCGGGCGCAGGCCCTGCGCAATCGGGCGGACCGGGTGGATCCGGTGCTCAGTGAGCTGCGCCGGCGGTTCAGTGCGGAGTGCTGGCAGGACCTGCAGCACGTGCCGGACCAGGCGGTACGGGACGTGGCGCGGGCCGAGGAGCAGCTGCGCGAGGCCGGGCAGGCCCGGGAGGAGCAGCGCTGGGCGGACGTGACGGCGCTGGTGGAGGCGGTCCGGACTGCGCTGGACTCCACCGACGAGGCGGTGTCGGCCGCGCAGGACCGGCTGACGCGGCTGGAGGCGGTGGCGCGGGATCCGCAGGCGGAGGTGCAGCGCACCCGGTTCGCGATCCGGGATGCGCAGCGCCTGGCGATGGAGGGCCGCAGCGTCCCGGATCCGCGGCATGCGGGCCCGCTGGACGCGTCGGTGGCCCGGGTGGACCGGGCGGTGGCCGCGCTCGAGGGACGGCATCCCGACTACTGGCACTTCCTCCAGGAGATGGAGGAGGTCCGGGCAGGCGTGGGCCGGGTGGTGGCGGACATCCGGGGCCGACGCGCCGGAGGGTGAGGGGCCTCTTCCTCCTCAGTTCCTCCTCGGTTCTTCCTCGCCCTTTCTTCGGTCCGCCTTCAGTCCTCCCCCGGGTTGTTCCCGCTTCGGCATCGGCGGATGCTGGGAGGTGCCAGGGACCGGAGCAGAGGAGGGCGGTATGGCTGCCCACACTTTCCACAGGCCTCGTGCAGCCCGTGTGCCCGCGACGTCCCCCGCGCCGCCGCATGCCCCGTACGCGCCGCATGCCGCTTACGGGTGCCACGAGGAGCACGAGAACTACGCGCCCTACGTGCCCCACGAGCCGTACCCGACCCACGAGCCGCAGGAGTCCCACCGGCTGCTGCGCCGCATGCTGCATCCCGTCGAGGCCCGGCTCGACGAGCACCTGCCCGCCGACCACAAGCTCAGCAAGGTGTACCGGGTCGGGGCGGGGCTGACCGGGCTGCTGCTGGTGGTGTTCGGGATCCTGGGGCTGATGGACCGGATCGGGTTCTTCGACACCGGCGGCGACCGCGTGCTCACCCTCAACACCAACGGCGCGCTGAGCGTCCTGTCGATCTGCGTCGGGCTGCTGCTGTTCGTCGGGATGGTGATCGGCGGGAACTTCGCCTCGTCGCTGAACATCGTGCTCGGCCTGGCGTTCATCGTGAGCGGGTTCGTCAACCTCGCCCTGCTGGACACCGGTCTGAACTTCCTGGCCTTCGAGATCCAGAACGTGCTGTTCAGCTTCGTCGTCGGCGTGATGCTGATGTGGTTCGGGATGTACGGGCGGGTCGGGAGCGCGCTGCCGCACGACAATCCGTACTGGCGTGCCCGCCACCCGGAGCAGGCCGCCCTGGAGGACCGCACCCGGGCCGGGATCGTCCGCGGGTAGGCCCGCCGCCCGGGAGCAGCCCCGTCATACGGAGGCCGCCGCCGCGAGGACGGCCTCGGCGGCGGCGGTGCGGGCGTACAGGACCGAGCGCCCGGCCCGGTGGGAGCTGACCAGGCCCGCATCGCGCAGCGCGGTCAGGCACTGCGAGACCCGGGCCGGGGACAGGCCGGTGCGGCGGGCCAGCTCGGTGGTGGAGGCCGGGGTGTCCAGCCCGGTCAGCAGCAGGGTGCGCGAGCGGCCGAACACCGCGGCGAGCGAGGTGCTCACCGCGGTGCCGGAAGGCCGGGCCTCCCACAGGGAGCCGGTGCCGCGCGCCGGGTAGACCAGTTGCGGCGGGTCGGGCGGCGCGACCCGGGTCGACAGGCCGGGCCCCTTGAACACCGAGGGGAGCAGCACCAGCCCCGGGCCGGCCGTCTCACGGTTCAGGGTCCGCTGTCGGCGCACCAGCCGCAGGGCGTCGCCGGTCCAGCTCACGCCGGGGTGGAGGTCGCCCAGGAGGTGGGCGGCGCCGTGCTCGGCGGCCTGCCGGGCGCGGTGGAGGACGTCGGCGTCGAGCACAGCCCGGATGCGGGCCCAGTAGGGCGCGACGGCCAGCTCCCAGCAGGCCTCGATCTCCTCCGCGACGCGCGCCAGCCGCTCCTCGGGCTGCGCGTACAGCGTCCGCAGGCGCGGGCCGAGGCCGCCACCCCGGTGGTGGGCCAGGTGGTCGAGGTCGTGGCGGACCCGGTCCGCCGGGGCGGCCCGGACCGCGGCGAGCTCCTGTTCCAGCGCGGGGGCCGGGCCGGCGGGCGCCGGGGTGAGGAAGTCGGGCGCGTAGCCGGCGGCCGGGATCAGCTCGGCGAGCCACCCCCGGTCCAGCCCGGCGGCCGCCAGGCGCGGCCGCACCTGCTCGATCCACGGCCGGTGTACGGAGTACCCACCGGGCACGGGTCCGCCGCCGGCCCCGTAGCCCCCGTAACCCCCGTAACCCCCGTGGCCCCCGTACCTCAGCAGCCGGAAGGCCGCCACGACCTGCCACAGCGGCGAGACGGCGAAGCGCATCCGCGCCAGGTCGCCCGTCGAGAACGTCAGCACCGCCTGCTGCCCGGCCATCCCGGTCTCCCCCGCCGCCCCTCGCCGCATTCAGTCATGGCTGAATCAATGGCGGTCACCCTACCCCCGCAGTGATCATTCCGGCATGACCCAAGAGATGATCACAGCGGCGGCTGCAGGCACCTGGACCCTCGGCGACCTGCGCGTCAACCGGATCGGCTTCGGCGCGATGCGCCTTCCGCAGGACGGCACGGCCTTCGACCCGGATGCGCCTCCCGGCGACCGCGACCGGGCGATCTCCGTGCTGCGCCGCGCCGTGGAGCTCGGCGTGAACCACATCGACACCGCCGCCTTCTACTTCTCGCGGCTGCGCTCCGCGAACGAGCTGATCAACCGCGCGCTCGCGCCCTACCCCGACGACCTCGTCATCGCCACCAAGGTCGGCCCGGGCCGGGACGCGTCCGGCGCATGGATGCCGCACGCCACCCCCGGACAGCTGCGCGGCCAGGTCGAGGAGAACCTGCGCCAGCTCGGCCGCGACCACCTCGACCTCGTGAACCTACGCATCGTCGGCACCGACTCCCTCGCCGAGCGGTTCGGCGCGCTGGCGGAGCTGCGCGAGGCCGGGCTCATCCGCCACCTCGGGCTGTCGAACGTCCAGCCCCACCACCTCGCCGAGGCACAGGCCATCGCCCCCGTGGTCTGCGTGCAGAACCCGTACGGTCTCGGGGTGCGGGCGGAGCAGCGGGAGTTCGTCCGCAGCTGCGGCGAGCAGGGCGTCGCGTTCGTCCCCTTCTATTCGATCGCCGGTGCGGGGCGCGAGGCGGGCGGGAACGGCGGGGCCGGCGCCGCGGCCGGAGCAGGGGCCGAAGCCGGGGCCGACGCCGCCGTCCTCGCCGTCGCGCGGGCCCACGGGGCGAGCCCCGCGCAGGTCCGGCTGGCGTGGACGCTGCACCTCGGGGAGCACGTCCTGGCCATCCCCGGCACCGGCAACCCGGACCACCTGGCCGCCAACGTGGCCGCCGGCGCGCTGCGGCTGTCCGAGGACGAGATGCAGCTGCTGGACACCGCACACCGCAGCACAGCCTGAGCCGGGGCGCCGGCCCGCCCTCGCCGCCGCAGGGCACTGGCGCGCCGGCGCGGGCTCGGTAGCCTTGGGGCATGCCTCGTTACGAATTCCGCTGCCGGACCTGCGAAGACACCTTTGAGGTCAGCCGCCCCATGGCCGAGTCGTCCGCGCCCGCCGACTGCCCCGCCGGACACTCCGACACGGTCAAGCTGCTGTCGGCCGTCGCCGTCGGCGGGACCAGCAGCGCCCCCGCCCCGTCGGGCGGAGGCTGCTGCGGCGGCGGAGGCTGCTGCTAGGTCGTCTCTTTCGGATCTTGCTCCCCCAGCTACCGCTGGGAGGTGCCCCCAGTTAAGCCCGCGTCGTCCGGTGCCGTGCATCGGCGCGTTGGCGGGGCGCCCTTGTACTGGACGTACCCGGGTGCTCCGCCAACGCGGCGAGGTGCGGTGCCGGGCGGCGCGGGTGAGGCAAGATCCGGAAGACGGCTAGTCCCGGCCGGCCGTCAGCGCTTGCGCGACAGCGTCAGCCCGTCGGAGATCGCCAGGAGCACGGACTCCATTCGCGGATCCGCCGCGACGTGGTCGTTGTACGCGCGGACGCCGGCCGCGGCACCCGTCGCCGACTCGTCCAGGACGCTGCCGTGGAACAGCGTGTTGTCCGTGACGATCAGCCCACCCTGGCGCATCCGCGGAACCAGCTCCTCCCAGTAGGCGATCTGGCTCTCCTTGTCGGCGTCCACGTACGCCATGTCGATGTGCGGATCCGCCGGCATCGCGCGCAGCGTCTCCCGCGCCGGCGCGATCCGCAGGTCGATCCGGTCGGCGACGCCCGCCGCCGCCCAGGCCTCCCGCCCGTACGCGGTCCACTCCTCCGAGATGTCGCAGGCGATCAGCACCCCGTCCGCGGGGAGCGCCTGCGCCATCGAGAGGGTCGAGAAGCCGGTGAAGGTGCCGACCTCCACGATGTGGCGGGCTCCCGTCAGCCGCACCAGGAAGGCGAGCAGCGGACCCTGCTCCTCCGCGGACTGCATCCCCGCCACATCGGGGAACTTCGCGTACGTCGTCTCCACCAGCCCCTGCTGGACCGCGTCGAGCGGCGGGTTGTGGTCGAGCATGTAGCGGTAGAGCTCGTCAGTGATCTTGGTCGAGTTTCCCTTGGTCATGCCCCAAGTGTGCCCAGCCCGGGGCCACTCCGGGCGGTCCGGGCCGCCCCTGCGAACGCCCGCACGATTTCCTCGCCCGCCAGGACGCCCTTTTCGGCCAGGGCCCTGACCGACGGCGCGTGCCAGCCCGCATCGGCCAGTTCGCCGTGGCCGGGCCGCCACGCCGCGTCCGCCGCCAGCAGCAGGTCGGCGTCGAGCAGGGAGTCCCCGGCCGCGAGGGTCGTGGTCGCGCCGGTGCGGCGGGCCACCTCGCGCATGGCCGCGCTCTTCGTCAGCGGCCGCGGCACCGCGTAGATCTTGCGGCCCTGGAGCGAGACGGTCCAGCCGCGGGCCTCGGCCCAGGCCGTCAGGGCCTTGAGCCACTCCTGCGGCACCTGCTCCCGCTCCACGACCAGGTACGCGAAGAGGTCCTCCGCCACGCGCGCCTTGCGCAGCCAGGCCGGGTCGGCCGTGGCCAGCAGGTGCCCGTGCACCTCCTCCAGCGGGGCGCACTCCTCGGCGAGCCGCGCCGCGACCTGCCGCCGCCAGTCCCGGTCGGGGACCCCGTCCACCAGCAGCTGACCGCCGTTGGCGCAGATCGCGTACGGCGCCGGGCGGCCGGGGAAGCGGATGCGCTGGTACTGCTTGCGGGTCCGGGTCGTCGTGGGCACGAACACCACCGCGGGGTCGGCGGCCAGTTCGGCGAGCAGCGCCGCCGCCGTCTCCGTCATGAACGACAGCGGCCTGCTCTCGTGGACCTCGACGCACAGCAGCCGCGGGGCCTCCGCGTCCGGCATGGTCAGCCCGAGGGCCGCCGTCGAGTAGATGAGGGTGCGGTCGAGATCACTGGCTACCAGGACAGTCACTTGGAGGCCACGGCCTTTCCGTCGGCGCCGGTCGCGCCGCGCGTGAAGCGGGGGTGGATGAGTCCTACGCAGGTGTACGGCAGGCCGTCGACCTCCTCGACCGGCACGCCGCGCTGCTCGGCGAGCAGCCGTACGTGGTCCAGGTCGGCCCCGGCGCCGCGCTGCGCCAGGATCTTCCAGGGCACGCGGCGCAGCAGGACGCGCGTCGTCTCGCCGACGCCCGGCTTGACCAGGTTCACGTCGTGGATGCCGTACTCCTCGCTGATCCGCTCGACGGCCGCCCAGCCCTCCCAGGTCGGCGTGCGGTCGGCCGCGAGCAGCTCCTTGACCTCGGCGTCGACGGCGTCGGCCACCTCGTCGAAACAGGCCGCGACGGTGTCCACGAAGTCGGTCGAGACATCGGCCCCGGCGAGCTCGCGGTAGAACTTCGCGCCGTGGAAGTCGGCGGGCCCGACCAGGTCGGACCTGAGCACCGTACGCGATATCAGGCCGGAGACGGTGGAGTTGAGGCAGGCCGAGGGGATCAGGAAGTCCTCGCGGGTGCCGTACGTGGCCACGCACGAGCCGGGGTCGGCGAGCACGACGATGTCCGGGTCGAACGCGGGCCCGCCCTCCTGCTCCTGATGGGCCTTCAGTGCGGCGGCCAGCTCCCGGGTGATGGCGCCCTTGCCGGTCCAGCCGTCGACGAAGACCACGTCGGCCGGGTCGTGGTGGGCGGCCAGCCAGCGCAGCGCGTTGGCGTCGATGCCGCGCCCGCGCACGATGGAGACGGCGTAGTGCGGCAGGTCCAGGCCGTGGCGGGCCTTCGCCCAGCGGCGCATCAGCACGCCCACGGGGGTGCCGGCGCGGGCCAGGGAGACCAGGACCGGGAAGGGGGTCCGCTCGGCGAGGACGGTCTCGGTGACCGTGCCGACCGCGCGGGCGATCCGGGCGGCGGAGGCGGCGAGCGCGCTGCGGTAGAGCTCCTGGTAGCGCTCGGACGGCTGGTACTCGACGGGCAGCGACTCGGCGTAGTGCGCGCCGCCCGCCTGGATGGCCTCCTCGCGCTCCTCGGTCGGGGCCTCCAGGACCACGCCGGAGAGGTCCTGCAGGAGCCAGCCGACGTCCTCGGCGGCGTACGAGGAGAAGGCGGGGCCGCGCAGCGGTTCGGGCATGGTCGTCGGCTCCTGCCGGTCGGGAGAGGCGTCGCGGCGGGCGCCGGGGCGGTCCGCGCCGGGGGTGTACGAGGGCACGACCGCGAGGACGACCCGGCCGGCGTGCGGGGCGAGGCGGGCGAGGAGCCCGTCGGGGGCGTGCAGTTCGGCCGTGTCCCCGTGGGTGTCGACCACGGCGACGACGGTGTCGAAGCCGGCCCCGGCGACGTTGTACGCGTACCGGTCGCCCGGACCGTCGGCGGGGGCGTCGTGGGCGGGGAAGACGAGCCGGGTGCGGATCGCGTAGCCGGGGTCGTCGACGGCGAGGACGGGCGAGCGCGTGGTGGTGGAGAAGCGGACCTCGGCGGCCGCCCCGGACTCCTCCAGGGCCAGCGCGAGGCGCAGCGGCGCGTACATCAGCTCCTCGTTGCCCAGTACGAGCACCCGCCCGCCCCGCCCGGGCGCCTCGTCCAGCGCGTCGGCGAGCTGCCGGGCCAGCGCGGGCAGGGCGGCCTCGAGCCGGGCGCGGTGCGCGGGGGTGAACCCGTGCCGGCCGCCGTCGGGGACCCCGGCCGGCCAGTCCAGTGCGACCCGCCGGACGGCGGCCGGGCCGCCGGCGGCTCGTGCGGCGGGCACGCGCGGGGCGCCAGCCGCAGCCGCAGCCGCGCCATCGCCCGCATCCGAGCCCGAGGCCGAGCCCGCCGTCTCGTACTCCTCGACCAGCGCCCGCCCCTTGGCCAGGACGCCCTCGGGCAGGTGGACCGTCCCGGAGGCGACGGCGAGCAGGTCGACGCGCGCGCCGATCTCCTCGGCGAAGGCGGAGAGCCGCTCGCGGTCGGCCGCGGAGCGCATGTCGACGAGGGCGACGACCACGTAGTGCGTGCGCGGGTGGCGGGCGTGCAGGTCGCGGATGGTGTTCAGGACGGTGTTGCCGGTGGAGAACTCGTCGTCGACGAGGACCAGCGGCCCGCTGCCCGCCAGCAGCTTCGGGTCCTCGGGCAGCAGCAGGTGCGAGGTGGCGTGGGAGTGGGACTCCTCGAAGCCGCCGGCCGCCTCCACGCCCGCCACGGGCCGGCGCGTGGAGTGCAGGTAGGGCGCCGCCCCGAGCCCGTCGGCCACGCAGTGGCCCAGCCCCGTCGCGGTCTCGGCGTACCCGAGGACCACCGCCGAGGCCGGGTCCTCGCCGGCGGCGTCGAGCAGGGCGCGGACCCGCTCCCCGAGCCCGTACCCGGCGGCATGGACGGCTCGCGGGGACTGCGGGACGTGCTTGCCGAGGACCCGGGACACCAGCAGGTGGGCCCGCTTGGGGTTGCGTCGCAGGGCGAGGCCCAGCAGCTCCTCCAGCCGTGGCGCCCCGGGGGCGCCGGCTCCTTCCAGGCGTACGCCCAGCCGGTCCTCGACCCAGGTTCCCGACCACACCGCTTCGATCGTCTTGCCTTTCTCCGTAGTCGAACCGGCCGGGCCGGCCGTACCGGCCGAGGTGTACGAGGGCCCGCTCACACCTGGAGCCCGGCCGTGAGCAGGTCGACGAAGCCGACCTCCTCCTTCGCCACGCCGAAGACCTCGGCGCGCAGCATGGTGCGCTCGGCCCAGGCGCGGTGGGGCTTTACCTCGTTCATCTTGTTCGTGTAGGCGGACCGCATGACTCCGCCGCCGCCCCGCTCGGGGCGCAGGATGTCCTGGGCGTCGCTGAACTCCTCGTGGGAGACGACCGACAGGGCGTGCACGGGGGTGGTGTGCGAGGGGTGGATGCAGGTCTTGCCGAGGAGCCCGTTGGCCCGGTCGAGTTCGATCTCGCGCAGCAGGCCGTCCAGGTCGTGTTCGATGAGGGCGGTGCGCAGTTCCTCGACGCCTTCCTGGAGGAAGGGGCTGCGGCGCAGCTGCGGCTTGAACAGGCGCTGCTGGTGGCGGAAGTACTCCCACACCGGTCCGGTGACGGTGAAGCCGGTGCCGTCGGCGCGGCTGAGCACGTTCACCACGTCGGCGATGACCCCGGCGACGATCTGGATGTCGTACGCGGTCATGTCGGGGGTGCGGCGCAGGCCGTACACGGAGCAGAAGTCGGTCACGCCGAGCCGGAGGGCCAGGACCCGCTCGCGGTGGCGGTCCACGGTGCGGGCGATCCCGGCGAGGGATGCGGCCCGGGTCTCCAGGTACAGGAGGTCGGGTGTCTCCAGGACGGGCATCGCGTACAACCGGGGCAGCCCGCCCCGCTCCTCGGTCTCGGCGAGGGCGTCGAGGAAGCCGGCTCCGCGGTTCTCCGTGAACTTCGGGAGTACGAATCCGGCCAGTCTGCGCACCGAGCTGCCGAGGCGCCGCACGAGGTCGGGTATCTGCTCGGGCGTGCGGACCCGGACGAAGAGCAGCGGGAGCTCCTCGCCGGCGCCGGCGCCCTGCGCGGCGTCCGCGTCGAGCTCGGCGAACTGCCGGACGAGGTTCTCCTCGGCCCCTGCGACATCGCCGTCGCTGATGGAGTCCTCCAGGCAGAGGACCATGGAGACGACGCCGCGGCGGGCCTGCTTGCGGATGTCGGAGGCGAGCGCGGGGCGGGTGGCCGGGCTGTAGAGGGTGGCCCCGAGGGCGGCGGCAAGCATGCGGGCGGGGGAGGCGGCGGTGAACTCGGCCGGCTCCTGGTGGAAGAGGTCCTGGCGGACCGAGGGCGATATGTGCCCGAAGTGACGCATGTGCTTCCCCCGTACTGCCTCGGCGGCCCGACTGGCGTGGCCGGTAATAGTACGTACGAACCTGAGTCAAGAGTTCCTCAAGCACATGAAGTTCAGGTAACCCTCTTGCACAATGCCGACGTCCCGGGGCCCGGACAAGGCCCTGCGGGGGGCCGCGTTGTTCCCCGCCGCACCGAAAGGGCAGGATGACGGGCATGACGCACGCGATGCAGAAGGGCTCGAACATCCCGGTGACCTCGGTGGCGGTCCGGGCGGTGCTGCGCTGGACCGGCGGCCCCGAGGTTCCCGACGTCGACGCCTCGGCGCTGCTGGTGGGCCCGGACGGCCGGGTGCGCTCCGACGAGGACTTCGTCTTCTACAACCAGCCCCGGCACCCCTCGGGCTCCGTGTGGCGGCTCGGCAAGAAGCAGATCGGCGAGGCGGTCACCGACGCCGTGCAGGCGGACCTGCGGGCGGTGCCCGCGGTGGTGGACCGGATCCTGGTCGTCGCCTCCGCCGAGGACGTGCCGTTCGAGCGGGTCCGCGACCTGCGGATCCTGCTGTACGACGCCACCGCGGCCGGCGCCTCCGAACCCGTGGCCTACTTCGACGTGCGGCCCGAGACCGGCGCCGAGACGGCCCTGATCTGCGGCGAGCTGTACCGCCGGGGCGAGGGGTGGAAGTTCCGCGCGCTGGGCGAGGGCTACTCCGACGGCCTGGTGGGGCTGGCCACCGACCACGGGATCTCCGTGGACGAGAACGCCTCCGAAGCCGCCTCCGACGGCGCCTCCGCGAGCGCGTCCGCCGCCGGGCCCACCTCCGAGCAGACGGCCGCGATGCACCCGCCGACGCCGCCGGCGCCGCGGCAGCCGCCGACGCCGCAGACGCAGGCCCCGCCGGCCGCCCAGCCGGCGTACGGCTACCCGCAGCCGGTGTCCCCGGCGCCCGTGCCGGCTCCGGGCGGCGACCCGGCGTTCCGGCTGCCGGTGCAGGGCCCGCAGTTCGTCCGCCGCTGACGGCGCCGAGGCCGCTGACGGCAGTGCCGCCACAGCGGTCGCGGCGGCCGCAGCCACCGCGGGGCCGCCCCCGGCCCCGCGGTCAGGCCTTGGTGGTCTTGTAGCCCCGCCCCCACTGCAGGCCCCACCCGTACAGCCGGTCCAGCTCGGACTGGAACCCGTACACGAACTTCACCTCGCGCCGCACGATCAGCTCGCCCTTCGCGTGCTCGAGGGAGACCACCGCGCAGGAGCGGGCCTGCGGGTGCCGCTCCTCCAGCGGGATCTCGATCCGCGGCCCGGTGATCGGGTACAGCGTGACCATGGCGTGGGTGCGGTCGAAAGCCGGGGTCTGGTCGTAGATGTAGACGAAGACCAGCAGCCGTTTGATCTCCTCGGCGTGGTCGAGGTTGACGAAGACCGTCTCCCCCGACGGCGCCCCGAAGCGGTCGTCGCCGCTGAGCTTCACGTACGGGGGGTTGTTGATGTCGCCGAGCAGGTTGCCGAGCGGCTGGACGACGCCCCGGGTGCCGTCGGCCAGCTCGTAGAGGCAGCCGATGTCGAGGTCGACGTTGACCATGCCCTGGGTGTGGGCCTGGACCATCTCGGGCTTGAACAGCCGGAACGGGTGCCGCAGGAGCCGGCTGCCGTGGCCGCTGCCCTCGCCGATGTCCGAGGTGCGCATCCGCCAGGACAGGTTGACGCGCAGGTTCCCGTGGACCGCGCCCTGCTTGGTCAGCGACACCGTCGGGTGCCGCTTGGTGAGCTCGATCGCGTCCGAGGCGTTGCCCGTGTCGAACTGCAGCGCGCGGCTGCCGCGGATGCCGTCGAAGAACCCGTCGAAGAATCCCATCCCTTGTTCCCCTGTCCCCCTGTGCCGCGGGATGGCCCGTCCCGCAACTCCCCTGTGGTGCATGCCTGTGCCTGCCTGTGCCTGCGTGTGCCTGCGTGTGCCTGCGTGTGCGTGCGTGTGCGTGCCCGCGTACCCGTGTGTGCTGCGCCCGCTGACGCGGACGGGGCGGCCCGCAGGGTCCGTGGACCCGCCGGCCGCCCCGCTTGGAGCGTTCCGCATCAGCGCCGCGATCATGCCTCCGCGGCGGCGCCCTCCAGTGCCATGCGCTTGTTGCGGCGCACCGAGGACCAGAACGACCAGGCGATCAGGACGACACCGATGAGGCCGGTGATGATCTCGTTGATCTCGTACTGGATGGTGACCAGGAGGAGCACGGCGAGTGCGCCGATCGCGTAATGCGCGCCGTGCTCCAGGTACACGTAGTCGTCGAGGGTGCCCTGGCGGACCAGGTAGACCGTGAGCGACCGGACGTACATGGCGCCGATGCCGAGGCCGAGGGCCATCAGCACGATGTCGTTGGTGATGGCGAAGGCGCCGATGACACCGTCGAAGGAGAAGGAGGCGTCGAGGACCTCCAGGTAGAGGAACATGAAGAAGGCGGCCTTGCCGGCCAACGCCACGACCGAGACCTGCTTGCCGCTGCGCTTGGCCTCCTCCTCGGCCTCGTGCTCGGCTTCCTCCTCTTCCTCCAGCTTGTTCTCGAAGAAGCCGGAGAGGCCGCCGACGATCATGTACGTGACCAGGCCGGCGATGCCGGAGACCAGGACGGTCTGCGCCTTGTCGACATGGACACCGCCGTGCTGGTGCGCGTGGACGGCGAAGGTCATCGAGGTGATCAGCAGGACGATCAGCGCGATGCATGCCGAGAGCATGTCGATCTTGCCGAGCTTGGCCAGCGGTCGCTCCAGCCAGGCCAGCCATTTGATGTCGCGGTCCTCGAAGATGAAGTCGAGGAAGATCATCAGCAGGAACATGCCGCCGAAGGCGGCAATGGACGGGTGGGCGTCCGTGACGAGCTGCTGGTACCTCTCCTTGTCGGTCATCGCCAGGTTGACGGCCTCGATCGGGCCGATCTTGGCGCTGATCGCGACGATGACGACGGGGAAGACCAGGCGCATGCCGAAGACGGCGATGAGCACGCCGACCGTGAGGAAGATCTTCTGCCAGAAGGCATTCATCTTCTTCAGGATCCCGGCGTTGACCACCGCGTTGTCGAACGACAGTGAAATTTCAAGGATGGAGAGGATGGCCACGATCCCGAAAGCGGGCGCCCCCCCGTACAACACCGCAGCGGCGAGGCCGAGCGCAGTGACTGCGAACGACCAGCCGAAGGTTTTCAGAACCACTGGCACCCCATCGTCTTGTACGGCTTTACGAAACGTTGACCCCGAAGTCTAGAGCGATGCCCCTCAGGCCCGACGCGTACCCCTGTCCCACAGCACGGAACTTCCATTCACCGCCGTACCGGTAGACCTCGCCGAAGATCATGGCGGTCTCGGTGGAGGCGTCCTCGGTGAGGTCGTAGCGGGCCAGCTCCTGGCCGTCCGTCTCGTTGACGACGCGGATGAACGCGTTCGTGACCTGCCCGAACGTCTGGCGGCGGGCGTCCGCCTCGTGGATCGAGACCGGGAAGACGATCTTGTCCACCTCCGCCGGCACCTTCGTCAGGTCGACGATGATCGACTCGTCGTCGCCCTCACCCTCGCCGGTGAGGTTGTCACCCGTGTGTTCGACGGAGCCCTCGGGGCTCTTGAGGTTGTTGTAGAAGACGAAGTACTGGTCTCCCAGGACCCGGCCCTCACGGCACAGCAGTGCGCTGGCATCGAGGTCGAAGTCGGCCCCCGTGGTCGAACGCGCATCCCAGCCGAGACCGACCAGGACCCGGGTGAGGTTCGGTGCGGCCTTGGACAGGGAGACGTTGCCCCCCTTGGCGAGTGTGACGCCCATGTTGAAGTCCTCCCCGGACGACGTGGTGATCGCGGCGCGCCCGTGGGTGTGCGGGCGGACCGGCGGTGAAGCGGGTGGAGCGGGTGGAACGCGTGGAACGTTGGCCAAGCGCGTCCGGCGCCGTACACACGGGGTGTGCACGACGCCGGACGGGCGAACAGCGGGCAGGCTCAGGCGCGGACGCTCAGACGTTGACGCCGAAGTCCTGGGCGATCCCGCGCAGGCCGGAGGCGTACCCCTGGCCGATGGCGCGGAACTTCCACTCCGCTCCGTTGCGGTACAGCTCGCCGAAGACCATGGCCGTCTCGGTCGAGGCGTCCTCGGAGAGGTCGTAGCGGGCGAGCTCGGTGTTGTCGGCCTGGTTCACGACGCGGATGTACGCGTTGCGCACCTGGCCGAAGCTCTGCTGGCGGCTCTCGGCCTCGTAGATCGAGACCGGGAAGACGATCTTGGCGACATCGGCCGGGACGGCGGCCAGGTTCACCTTGATCGCCTCGTCGTCGCCCTCGCCCTCACCGGTGAGGTTGTCACCGGTGTGCTCGACCGAGCCGTCCGGGCTCTTCAGGTTGTTGAAGAACACGAAGTTCGAGTCGTTGGCGACCTTGCCCTGGTCGTTGGTCAGGATCGCGCTGGCGTCGAGGTCGAAGTCGACGCCGGTGGTGGTGCGGGCATCCCAGCCCAGACCGACGAGCACGGCCGTCAGGTTCGGTGCGGCCTTGGTCAGCGAGACGTTGCCGCCCTTGCTGAGGCTGACTCCCACGAGTCCTCCAATGGGTTCATGCGGGGCGGTGCCCCTGTCGTGCGGTGGGGCCCCCGGCGCCGGCCGGGGGAACTACCGGATCAACGTGTCGATCCTAGTGACGGGTTCCCGTCGGCACGAGGTTTCACGCCGAACCGGCCGACGGGAGCCGATGCGGGGCAGTGGCTCAGAGGCTGTCGAGCGCCTTGATGTACTCGTTCAGGTCACGCGCGTCGGGCAGCCCGTTGACGACGGTCCAGCGCACGATGCCGTCCTTGTCGATGATGAAGGTGCCGCGGACC
This sequence comes from Streptomyces sp. NPDC046876, assembly GCF_040645035.1. Taxonomy (NCBI): domain Bacteria; kingdom Bacillati; phylum Actinomycetota; class Actinomycetes; order Kitasatosporales; family Streptomycetaceae; genus Streptomyces; species Streptomyces sp. NPDC046876. The sequence continues at coordinate 36,703 of NZ_JBEYXK010000007.1, forward strand.
GCGCAGCCCTTCTCCTCGTCGAAGACGCCGTACGCGCGCGAGGTCTCGCCGTGCGGCCAGAAGTCGGACAGCAGCGGGTAGTCCAGGTCCTCCTGCTCGGCGAAGACGCGCAGGGTCGGCACGGAGTCGTTCGAGACCGCCAGCAGCTGGACGTCGTCGTTCTGGAAGCGCGGCAGGTGGTCGCGCAGCTCGCACAGCTCGCCGGTGCACACCCCGGTGAAGGCGAACGGGTAGAAGAGCAGCACGACGGCCTTCTCCCCGCGGAAGTCGGAGAGCCGCACGGTGGCGCCGTGGTTGTCCTTGAGCTCGAAGTCCGGGGCCTTGGTGCCGACCTCGATCGCCATCTGTCGCATCCCTTCGTTCCGCAGCCCTCCGCTGGGCTGATCGGGTGAGACCAGCCTAGGCGGGGCGCCGGCCGGGAACGCACACACCCCGCCGACGGGGGTCGGCGGGGTGTGTCTCCGCTTGGCTGCGGGGCGCGGTTCAGCGCTTGGACTTGGCGGCCTTGGGGGTCACCAGCTTGCTGGCGGCCCACTCCTTGCCGACGCTGACGGGCCTCGTCTGCGACAGACCCGCGGTCTCGGCGGCCTCGCTGATGTCGCTGGCCTCGACGTAGCCCGGGCGGCCCGTCTTCGGGGTCAGCAGCAGGATCAGCGCGGCGTCCTCGAGCAGCTCGGTGGCGTCGACCAGGGCGTCGGTCAGGTCGCCGTCCTCGTTGCGGAACCACAGCAGCACCGCATCGGCCACGTCGTCGAAGTCCTCGTCGACGAGGTCGTTGCCGATCAGTTCCTCGATCTCCTCGCGGAACTCCTGATCGACGTCGTCGTCGTAGCCGATCTCCTGGACCACCTGTTCGGACTGGAAACCCAGCCGGGCGGCCAGGCTCTCCGCGTGGTCCGCGGTCGCGCTCACGGGGTGCCTCCTGCTCATGTTCGGTGAATGTCTTCGGCAGCGCGCGTACGCGCAGCATTGGGCGTAGTCCACACGGGAGCGGCGGATCGCGCAAGTACCCGGCCGCCGAGACCGTCGAAACGGTGACGATTGCGGCCGTCTCGCCGCAACTTTCAGCCTTCCCGCATGTTCCTCTCGTGATTCATCCCACACCATTCCAGCTCATTCGGCATCGCTTCGGACTTTCACACCTGTTTGAGGGACGAACGAACTTACGAACACGGTGATCATCCGGGGCGTAGGGTTGAGCGGTGTCCGGACCAGTCGCCGACGGCATCGTGAATCGCCGACTCCAGGGATTACCCAGTGGTAGAGATGACGATTGGGACCGAGCGTAAGACCATGGGAGGCGGCGAAACCCGAGGCACGACTCCCCTGACAGCGAAGGAACAGCGTGGCTTCCGCATCCGATCGCAATCCGATCATCATTGGCGGCCTGCCGAGCCAGGTCCCGGACTTCGATCCGGAGGAGACGAAGGAGTGGCTCGACTCCCTGGACGCCGCCGTGGACGAGCGCGGCCGTGAACGCGCCCGCTACCTGATGCTGCGCCTGATCGAGCGGGCCCGCGAGCGGCGCGTGGCCGTGCCCGAGATGCGCAGCACGGACTACGTCAACACGATCGCCACCAAGGACGAGCCGTTCTTCCCCGGCAACGAGGAGATCGAGCGCAAGGTCCTCAACGCCACCCGCTGGAACGCGGCCGTGATGGTCTCGCGCGCCCAGCGCCCGGGCATCGGCGTCGGCGGCCACATCGCCACGTTCGCCTCCTCCGCCTCGCTCTACGACGTGGGCTTCAACCACTTCTTCCGGGGCAAGGACGAGGGCGACGGCGGCGACCAGATCTTCTTCCAGGGCCACGCCTCGCCCGGTGTCTACGCCCGCGCCTACCTGCTGGACCGGCTCTCCGAGCAGCAGCTCGACGCCTTCCGCCAGGAGAAGTCGAAGGCCCCGTACGGCCTGTCGAGCTACCCGCACCCGCGGCTGATGCCGGACTTCTGGGAGTTCCCGACGGTCTCGATGGGCCTCGGCCCGATCGGGGCGATCTACCAGGCCCGGATGAACCGGTACATGGAGGCGCGCGGGATCGCGGACACCTCCAAGTCACACGTATGGGCGTACCTCGGCGACGGAGAGATGGACGAGCCGGAGTCGCTGGGCCAGCTGTCGCTCGCCGCCCGCGAGGGGCTGGACAACCTGACCTTCGTCGTCAACTGCAACCTGCAGCGGCTCGACGGCCCGGTGCGCGGCAACGGGAAGATCATCCAGGAGCTGGAGTCGATCTTCCGGGGCGCCGGCTGGAACGTCATCAAGCTGATCTGGGACCGCTCCTGGGACCCGCTGCTGGCCCAGGACCGCGACGGCATCCTGGTCAACAAGATGAACTCGACGCCGGACGGCCAGTTCCAGACGTACGCCACCGAGACCGGTGCGTACATCCGCGAGCACTTCTTCGGCGACGACCAGCGGCTGCGCGCCATGGTCGAGGGCATGACCGACGACCAGATCCTGCACCTGGGCCGCGGCGGCCACGACCACAAGAAGATCTACGCGGCCTACGCGGCGGCGCGCGCCCACAAGGGCCAGCCGACGGTGATCCTGGCAAAGACGATCAAGGGCTGGACCCTCGGCCCGAACTTCGAGGGCCGCAACGCCACGCACCAGATGAAGAAGCTGACGGTCGACGACCTCAAGCGCTTCCGCGACCGCCTGCACATCCCGATCACGGACGCGCAGCTGGAGAACGGCGCCCCGCCGTACTACCACCCGGGCCGCAACTCGCCCGAGATCCAGTACATGCACGACCAGCGCAGGTCGCTGGGCGGCTACGTGCCCACCCGCGTGGTGCGCGCCAAGCCCCTGCAGCTGCCGGACGACAACGCGTACGCGGCGGCCAAGAAGGGCTCGGGCCACCAGGCGATCGCCACGACCATGGCCTTCGTCCGCATCCTGAAGGACCTGATGCGGGACAAGGAGATCGGCAAGCGGTTCGTGCTGATCGCCCCGGACGAGTACCGCACCTTCGGCATGGACGCGTTCTTCCCGAGCGCCAAGATCTACAACCCGCTGGGCCAGCAGTACGAGGCGGTCGACCGCGACCTGCTGCTGGCGTACAAGGAGTCGCCGACCGGCCAGATGCTGCACGACGGCATCTCGGAGGCGGGCTGCACGGCCTCGCTGATCGCCGCGGGTTCGGCGTACGCCACGCATGGCGAGCCGCTGATCCCGGTGTACGTCTTCTACTCGATGTTCGGTTTCCAGCGCACGGGTGACCAGTTCTGGCAGATGGCCGACCAGCTGGCGCGCGGTTTCGTCCTGGGTGCGACCGCGGGCCGGACCACCCTGACGGGTGAGGGCCTTCAGCACGCCGACGGTCACTCGCAGCTTCTGGCGGCGACGAACCCGGGCTGCGTGGCGTACGACCCGGCCTACGGCTACGAGATCGCGCACATCGTCAAGGACGGCCTGCGCCGGATGTACGGCCCGGAGGCCGAGGACGTCTTCTACTACCTGACCGTCTACAACGAGCCGATCCAGCACCCGGCGGAGCCGGCCAACGTCGACGTGGACGGCATCCTCAAGGGCATCCACCGGGTGGCCACGGGCACCTCCGGCGCGGTGCCGGCGCAGATCCTGGCCTCGGGCGTGGCGGTGCCGTGGGCGCTGGAGGCCCAGCGGATCCTGGCCGAGGAGTGGAACGTCAAGGCGGACGTCTGGTCGGCGACCTCCTGGAACGAGCTGCGCCGCGAGGCCGTCGAGGTGGAGGAGCACAACCTGCTCCACCCGGAGGAGGAGCAGCGCGTGCCGTACGTGACGCGCAAGCTCTCGGCGTCGGAGGGTCCGTTCGTCGCGGTGTCGGACTGGATGCGGGCCGTCCCGGACCAGATCTCCCGCTGGGTGCCCGGTGCGTACACCTCGCTGGGCGCGGACGGCTTCGGCTTCGCCGACACCCGCGGCGCAGCCCGGCGCTTCTTCCACATCGACGCCCAGTCGGTGGTGCTGGCGGTGCTGACCGAGCTGGCCAAGGAGGGCAAGATCGACCGCTCCGCGCTGAAGCAGGCGGTGGACCGCTACCGCCTGCTGGACGTGGCGGCGGCAGACCCGGGCGCAGCGGGCGGCGACGCGTAGCACGCCGGGCCGGAATGCAACGAGGCGGCGGGCCGGGGCACGCAGTGCGCCCCGGCCCGCCGCGGTTGCCCCGGCCGCTGCCGCCCTGCGCGGGTCCGTTCCGGGCCCTGTGGCTTTACCTGTTCCTTACGATGCTCCGTATGAAGCAATCCTCCCGCCAGCTGCGGTGGGAGCGGCGGAGCCAGACCCCGCTGCTCGTACTCGCCGTCGCGTTCGCCGTCGCGTACGCCGTCCCGATCGTCGCGCCGGATGCGGACGCGCGGGTGCACCGGGCGTGCACGCTCACCGAGTGGGTGGTGTGGGGCGCCTTCGCCGCCGACTATCTGATGCGGCTGGGCCTGTCGACGGCCAAGCGGGCTTTCGTACGGACGCACTGGCTCGACCTGGCGGCCGTGCTGCTGCCGATGATCCAGCCGCTGCGGCTGCTGCGGCTGGTGGCCACCCTGCTGCTGGTGGGCCGGCGGGCCCGGATGGCCCCGCAGATCCGGCTGACCACGTACGTGGCGGGCGCCGTGGTGGGGCTGCTGATGTTCGGCTCGCTGGCCGTGCTGAGCGTGGAGCGGGACGCCCCCGACGGCAACATCAAGAACCTGGGCGACGCGGTCTGGTGGAGCTTCACCACCATGACCACCGTCGGCTACGGCGACCACTCCCCCACCACCGGGCTCGGCCGGGTGCTCGCGGTGGGGCTGATGCTGTCGGGCATCGCCCTGCTGGGTGTGGTCACCGCGAACATCGCCGCCTGGTTCATCTCCCGTTTCGAGCGCGACGACCAGGTGGAGCGGGCCCAGACCGCCGCCATCGCCGAGCTGGCCGCCGAGGTACGGGCCCTGCGCGCCGAGGTCGCCCGGCTGGGCGGGACCGCCCCGGGCGCGGGGGCCGAGCCTGCGGCCCGGCTGCCCGAGGCGGCCCCGGCGGCGGCTCCGGCGGCCGCGCCCGCTGCGGTTACCGCTCCCAGACCTTGAAGGCCCGGATCAGGTAGGGCGACTCGGGCAGCTGGACGCCGTCGCCCGGATAGGTCTGGAACTCTCCCGTCTCGGCGCACACGGCCGACTGGTAGGTCGTCACCGGCCGGCCGGTGCGGTTGATGAGGGACTGGGCACTGGTGCCCTCGGGCAGTGCGGTGCAGCTGTTGATGTCGAGGGTGCTGAGTTCGCGCGTGGTGCGGGTGCCCTTGAACTCCGGCTTCGCCCACAGGCACAGCTGCCCGGTGGCGCAGGGCACCGCCTTCTTCGGCGGCGGGCCCGCGGCGTGTGCGGTGCCCGCCGTACCCGGGATCAGGGCCGCGAGCGCCAGGACGGCGACGGCCAGGACCGTGCTGCGCCCGGTGCCGCCGCCGCGGACCGCGGCAGCGGCAGCGGGTCGGGCGCCTGCGGTGGATCGGAGGCCGGCGGTGGACCGGGTGCCGGTGGTGCGTCGGGTGCCGATGGTGCGTCGGAACGCGGCTCGTGCGGGGGAACTCGTACGCATGACGGGTCAACTCCTGGTGGACGGTTGCGCCCCGGACGGTTTCCGAAGGCGCCTCGGCACCACGCTGACCTGCGCGGACGGCTCGGCGGAAGGGGGTCGGGGCGGGTCCACCCTGATAGGCGACAGCCCCGCCGGAAGCGTCCGGCGGGGCTGGACGGGGAGCGGTGTTGACGCGTCTCAGACGTGGGCCGCGCCCGCCCCGGCGGCGGCGTTCTCCCCGCGCCGGGTGAAGCAGGCCACGACGGCGGCCAGTACGGCGACCGCGCCGGCAACGGTGAAAGCCGTGCTCATCCCGGACACGAAGGTGTCGTGCGCGACCCCGGTGATCGCCTCGGCGAGCTTCGGCGGAGCCCCCGGCGGGACCGGGGAGATGCCGACCTGGACCCCCTTCTCGGCGAGGGCCTGCTGCTCGGGCGTGAGCGGCGGGAGCTGCGCGGCCCGCCACTTGTCCCCGAACGAGTCACCCACGGTGCGCGCCATGACCGCGCCGAGGACGGCGGTGCCGAGGCTGCCGCCGACCTGCATGGCGGCCTGCTGGAGCCCGCCGGCGACCCCGGAGAGCTCCAGCGGGGCGTTGCCGACGATGACCTCGGTGGCGCCGACCATGACGGGGGCCAGGCCCAGGCCGAGCAGGGCGAACCACAGCGACATCTCGAGGGTGGAGGTGCCCGGGGTCAGCCCGGACATCCCGAAGCAGGCGACGGCGGTGGCGGCCATGCCGGCGACCAGCGGGATGCGCGGGCCGACGGCGGTGATGGCGGCGCCCGCGAGCGGGGAGCCGACGATCATCATCCCGGTCAGCGGAAGCAGGTGCAGGCCGCTGTCGACGGGGCTCATGCCGTGCACGTTCTGGAGGTAGAAGGTCACGAAGAACAGCCCGCCCATGAACGCGAACGCCATCAGCACCATGAGCACCGTGCCCGCGGACAGCGGCAGCGAGCGGAACATCCCCAGCGGGATCAGCGGCTCGGCGGCCCGGGACTCCCAGACGGCGAAGAGCACGAAGCAGACCACGGAGACGGCCAGGAAGAGCAGGGTGCGCCCGTCGCCCCAGCCCCACTCGGAGGCCTTGATCAGCGCCCAGACCAGCGAGAACATCGCGGCCGACAGCAGCACGACGCCCGGGATGTCGAAGGAGCGCGGCGCGTTCTCGGCGCGGTGGTCGAGCAGGATGACCAGGCCCAGCGCGAGCGCGAGGATGCCGACGGGCACGTTGATGAAGAAGACGGACTGCCAGCTGACGTGCTCCACGAGCAGGCCGCCGACGATGGGCCCGGCGGCGGTCGAGGCGCCGATGACCATGCCCCAGATCCCGATGGCCATGTTGAGCTTCTCGGCGGGGAAGGTGGCACGCAGCAGGCCCAGCGCGGCGGGCATCAGCAGCGCGCCGAACAGGCCCTGCGCCACGCGGAAGCCGATGACGAGCGCGACGCCGGTGGAGAGGCCGATCGCGGCGGAGGCGGCGGCGAACCCGACGATGCCGATGAGGAAGGTCTGGCGGTGGCCGAAGCGGTCGCCGAGCTTTCCGGCGGTGACGAGGGAGACGGCGAGCGCCAGCAGGTAGCCGTTGGTGATCCACTGGACGTCGGCGAGCGAGGCGCCGAGGTCCTGCTGGATCGCGGGATTGGCGACGGCGACGATCGTGCCGTCGAGGGTGACCATCATGACGCCGACCGCGACTGCCAGGAGCGTCAGCCACGGGTGGCCGCGCAGCCCGGACCGGGCCGGCGCCGGCCCCGGTCGCCCGACGGGAGTTCGGTCGTCCTTCTCGTGGACGGTGATCTGATGAGTCATGCAAACAGGCTAATGACAGCGACTGACACTTCACAGACGGCTTAGCAGGACGCCGGCTGTCAGGTCGGTCACAGGTACCCTGACCGCTTACTCAGCGTCAGATGTCGCCCTCCCGCCCCAGAAAGGACTCGCGCGGTGATGACCGACGAGCGCCCCGCGCCGGCGCCCGGACTACGCGAACGCAAGAAGCGGCGCACCCGCGACGCGCTGCTGCGCGCCGCCCTCCTCCTCTTCGTCGCGCAGGGGTACGAGCGCACCACCGTCGACGAGATCACCGAAGCGGTGGACGTCTCCCAGCGCACCTTCTTCCGGTACTTCGCCAACAAGGAGGAGGTCGCCTTCGCCGCCCAGGACCTGGTCGAATCGCACTTCCTCGCCGCCCTGCGCTCCCGTCCGCCCTCCGAGGGCCCGCTCGCCGCGCTGCGGGGGGCGGTGCGCGTCGCCTGGGACACGGTCGAGGAGGCCCTGTCGGACGTGGTGCCGGTCGACCTCTACATGCGCACGTACCGGCTCATCGAGTCGACGCCCGCCCTGCTCGCCGTCCACCTGCGCCGTTCAACGGAGTTGGAGGAGCAGATCGCCCGGCTGCTCGCGGAGCGGGAGGGCCTGGACGTGGACACCGACCCGCGCCCGCGCGTGGCCGTCGCCGCGTTCTCCGGGGTCATGCGGGTCACGGGGAGGCTGTGGGGTCAGGGCGAGGACGCCAGCGTCGACGCGATCCGGGACATGACCGAGGCATACCTCGACCAGATCGGCCCGGCGCTGGCCGCGGACTGGCACTGAGCCCGGGCACAACGCGCTTGTGGCGTGCACCACATGAACAAAGTGATCCACGCGAACCGTGTGAACCATGTGAACCATGAGAGCCGCACGAACTGCGCGAACCGTGCGATTCACCCGTATCCCGTGAATCACGTGAAAGGGGTCACGCGTGAGCCCGGTCACCCCCTGCACCGGGCCCCGTTGCCGTCTCCTAGGCTGGACCCAGTGAACCTGCCCGGCCTCGCCCACCCCCCTGCCGGCGCCGACCCGCGCCCCGCCGCCCTGCGCACCCTGCTCGCGCTCGCGGTCGTCTTCATCATGCTGGCGACCACCGGCTGGACCGCCGTCCACCGCCCCGACGCCGGGACCTCCCTGCGGGCCGCGGCCCTCGCCGCCTGGTCCACGGCCCGGATCGACGGCCGGTCCCTCCCGCCCGCCGACGCCCCCGCACGCACGGTCGCCCGGTTCTTCGCCGACCTCGACGCCACGGGCCGGGCCAGGCTCGCCGAGACCCACCCCTTCGTCGTCGGCAACCTCGACGGGGCGCCCGCCGCCCTGCGCTACCGGGCCAACCTGCGCGCCCTGGAGCAGGCCGAGCAGGTGGAGGAGGCCCGCAGCCGCGACGTCAGCCTGACCCCGGCCGACCGCACCACGGCCGGCCGGCGCGCCCACCGCTTCGCCTCCCTGGCCACCCCGGGCCGGCAGATCCTCGTCTTCGACCCCACCGGCGGCGGCCTCGTCGCCGAGGTCTTCGGCGACCTCGACCGCGCGAGCCGGGTCTCGGTGATCGTCCCGGGCGTCGACACCGACGCGCTCACCTTCGAGCGCAGCCAGCGGCGCCTGACCGCCCCCGTCGGCATGGCGCAGTCCCTGTACGAGGCCGAGCGCGCGGCCGCGCCGGACAGCCGGACCGCGGTCATCGCCTGGGCCGGCTACGTCGCGCCCACCGGTGTCGGCATGGACGCGGCCACCGGCCGGATGGCCGTCGACGGCGCGGTGCGGCTGGGGGCGTTCACGGCGTCCCTGCCCGGGGACGCGAGCGTGGCGCTGTTCTGCCACAGCTACGGGTCGGTGGTGTGCGGGGTCGCCGCGCACGCCCTCCCGGCCCGGGTGACGGACGTGGTGGTGGCGGGCAGCCCCGGCATGCGGGCGGGCTCGGCCGCCGAACTGGGCACCTCCGCGCGGGTGTGGGCCACGCGGGACTCCGGGGACTGGATCGCCGACGTGCCGCACCTGGAGGTGGGCGGGCTGGGCCACGGCGCCGACCCGGTCTCGCCGGGGTTCGGCGCGCGGCTGCTCTCGTCGGCCGGGGCCAGGCTGCACACCGGCTATTTCGAGCCAGGCACCGGATCCCTGGACAACTTCGCCAAAATCGGAACCGGCGCGTTCGGTTCCGTGGTCTGCGCGACCGGCGACGATGCCTGCCGCCGCGGAATTTCCGGGACAGACACGGACTGACACGTGTAGAGCCCCGAAAAACGGGCCCCGCACCGAGGGGGACGCACAGGGGCCCGTCCCTTTACCATGTGCCGCATGGGTGACGTACTGGCCGGAAATCATGCCGTCTGGGAGTTCGACTCGGACTCGGTGCTCATCCGCTTCGCACGGGGGATGCGAACGCCACGACTCTGGCATGCCCTCGGGGCCCGGCGGATCCCCTTCGAGGCGCTCTCCGCGGTGCACCTGACCTCCCGCGGAACGGGGGGCAGACGCGACACGACGGTGCTGCACGCCGTGCCGAGACCGGGCGCGGATCCGCTGATGGAAGCCGCCGCGGGGCAGCTGCGCGAGGCGAGCGACCCGTACCGCCTGGTCGTGCCCGGCGACCGGGCCGCACAGGCGGCCGCCTTCGCCGACGCGCTGCGGAGCCGGCTCGGGCCCGCCGCGGGCGAGCCGGCCGGGCGCTTCCTGGTCGAGGCGGCAGAGCCGCCGCTGCAGCTGAAGGCGTACGACGCGCGCGTGGGCTTCGACGGCTCGGCCGTCAGCTTCCACTGGTCGCGCACGGGCGCCACGGGAACCAAGTGGAAGGCGGGCGACCAGCGTTACGAGGTGACGGAGCTGGCCGGGATCGAATGGCGCTCCCCGGAGGGCCCGGGCGGCCACCTGCGGCTCATACGCCGCGACGGCGCGCCCGGCGACCCGCGGCCCGACCACGACCTGGCCGCCGCCGTCTTCGGCACCGGGTACGGCGCGGTGCACGAGTCGCTGCCGTTCGCCGCGGCCGTCCTCGCCTCCCTGCGCGTGCGCACCCCGGTCGCCTCGGTCCCGGCGCCCCGCGCCGACGAGCGCCTGCACCACCTGAGCGAGCTGCACAGCGCGGGGCTGCTCACGGACGGGGAGTACACGGCCCTGCGCGACCGCTTCGCCGCCGACCTCTCGGGGGCGTAGCGGTCGCGCGCCGCACCTGCCCGTGCCCCTACGCCTCGCGGGCCGCCGAGGTGGAGGCCATGTCCGGGTAGCGGTCCCCCGCCACCTGCGCCGCGATCGGCTCCAGCAGGGCCAGTTCCTGCCCGGTCAACTCGATCCGGGTCGCGGCGGTGTTCTCCGCGAGGCGCGAGACCTTGCGCGTCCCCGGGATCGGGACCACGGCGAGGTGGTGGACCTGGGCCCGCTGCTGCACCCACGCCAGCGCGATCTGCGCCGGCGTCGCCCCGTGCGCCTGTGCGATCTGACGCACCGGCTCCAGCAGGGCCGCGTTCGCCTTGGCGTTGTCGCCGGTGAACCGCGGCTGGAACGCCCGGAAGTCGCCCGCGGACAGCTCGGCCGCGTCCGCGAACGCGCCGGTCAGGAAGCCGCGCCCGAGCGGGGAGTACGGCACGAAGGCCACGCCCAGCTCCGCCGCCGCGGCCACCGCGCTGCGCTCCACGTCCCGGCTGAACAGCGACCACTCCGACTGCAGCGCCGCGATCGGGTGCACCGCGTACGCCTCGCGCAGCTCCGCGCCCGTGACCTCGCTGAGCCCCAGGTGGCGCACCTTGCCCTCCTGCACCAGCTCGGCCATCGTGCCCACCGACTCGGCGAAGGGCACCGCCGGGTCGTACCGGTGCATGTAGTAGAGGTCGATCACGTCGGTGCCCAGCCGCCGCAGGCTCGCCTCCACGGCCTGCCGGATGTACGCGCGGTCGTTGCGGATCCCGCGGTACTGCGGGTCGTCGGTGCGCTCTATGCCGAACTTGGTGGCGAGGGTGATCTCGTCGCGGTGGGCGGCCACGAACGGGGCGAGGAACTCCTCGTTGCGGCCCCGCCCGTAGATGTCCGCGGTGTCGAAGAGGGTGACCCCCGAGGCGAGCGCCGCCTCCAGCGTCTCGCGGGCGGCCGCCTCGTCGGTCTCCCCGTAGAACTCGCTCATCCCCATGCAGCCCAGGCCCTGGATGCCGACCAGGGGGCCGCCCTTGCCGAGTGCGACCTGCTCGATGGTGGTGTTCTGCGTCATTGCCGTGCAGCCTTCCCCGTATAAAGCTCGATCTTGAAGTCCAGTACGGCGAGCGCGTCGGTCAGCTCCGTGATCCGCGCCCTCACCTCGCGCCGCGTCCGCTCCAGCAGCTCGCGGCGCTGGTCGACGGTGTGCTCGCCCTCGCGGACCAGCTCGGCGTACCTGACCATGTCGGCCACCGACATCCCGGTGGCCCGCAGCTTCCCCACGAAGGCCAGCCAGTGCAGGTCGTCGTCGCTGAAGCGCCGCTGTCCCGAGTGGGACCGGTCCACGTGCGGCATCAGGCCGATCCGCTCGTACCAGCGCAGGGTGTGCTGGGTCAGACCGGTGCGTGCCTCGACCTCGCTGATCGTGTACCGCGTCTGCGTCAGGGTCATGGCGAACACGCTAGAACCCTTGAGTGCACTCCAAGCAAGTAGGCTCGGCGGCATGGAGAGCGTGGAGACCCTGCAGAGCCTGCGGCTCATCGACAACTGGCCGGTACCGACCGCCGCGGCGGCCGTCGTGCGCGCCGACGGGAGCCTCGCCGGCTCCCACGGGCCCGTGGACCACCGGTTCGCGCTGGCGTCGGTGACCAAGCCGCTCGCCGCGTACGCCGCCCTCGTCGCGTACGAGGAGGGGGCGATCGAGCTGGACGAGCCCGCCGGCCCCGAGGGTTCGACGGTCCGTCACCTGCTCGCGCACACCAGCGGCCTGGCCTTCGACGACCACCGCGCGACGGCCCCGGCCGGGACGCGCCGGCTGTACTCCAACGCCGGCTTCGAGGTGCTCGGCGACCACATCGCCAAGGCCACCGGCATCCCCTTCGCCGAGTACGTGCACCAGGCGGTGTTCGAGCCGCTCGGCATGGCCTCCACCACCCTGGAGGGCTCACCCGCCAAGGACGGCGTCTCCACCGTGTCCGACCTGGTCAGGTTCGCGGCCGAGCTCCAGGCGCCCCGACTGCTCGACGTGCGCACGGTCGCCGAGGCCACCGCCGTGGTCCACCCCGGCCTCAAGGGCGTGCTCCCCGGGTATGGGCACCAGTCCCCCAACGACTTCGGGCTCGGCCTGGAGATCCGCGGCACCAAGTCCCCGCACTGGACGGGCGCCGGCTCCTCGCCGCGCGCCTTCGGCCACTTCGGGCAGGCCGGCACCTTCCTGTGGGTGGACCCCGACGCCCGCGCCGCGTGCGTGGCCCTGACGGACCGCCCCTTCGGCCCCTGGGCCGTGGAGGCCTGGCCGCCGTTCACTGACGCGGTGCTCGCCGAACTGTCCGGGCGGCTCCACCGCTGAGCCCGCCGCGGCCCCCGGAGCCGCCGCCGGGCGCTACGGCAGCACCCAGATCAGCAGTTCCCCCGGGGATCCGGCGAGCACCGCCAGCCCCTGTTCGCCGGTGATCCGGGCCGAGTCGCCGGGGCCGAGCTCCTGCCCGTCCAGGCGCAGGTCGCCGCGGACGACGTGCACGTAGAGGCGCTCGGCGGCCGGCAGGGCGATCCGCTCGCCCGCGGCGGGCCGCCGCACGTGCAGGGCGGCGCCGGCCGCGGGGACCTCGTACGGGGTGCCGTCGGCGAGTCCGCGCACCAGCCGGTACGAGGGCTCCCCGCCGGCGGCGAGCGGCGCGAGCCAGGTCTGCACGAAGCGCAGCGGGGCCGCGCCGTCGTTGCGCTCCACGTGCCGCGCGCCCGATCCGGCCCCGAGGTGCTGGACGTCGCCGGGGCCGACCAGGGTGGTCTCGCCGGTGCTGCCCTTGTGCGTGAGCTCACCCTCGATGACCCAGGTGACGATCTCGGTGTGGCTGTGGGGGTGCTCCTCGAAGCCGGCGCCCGGGGCGAGGCCCTCCTCGTTGCAGGCGAGGACGGGGCCGAAGCGCAGGTTGTCGGGGTCGTAGAACGGGCCGAAGGAGAAGGCGTGCCGGGTGGTGATCCCGGCGGCCGGGTCACCGCCCTCGTACCGGTCGGCCCCGCGGCGGACATCAATCATGGGGCCACCGTAGACCCTGGGTGTGAGACCCGGCTCCGCGTCGCCGCCCGGATAAGGCAGTCTTGTCCCGTGCCCCAACCCGAACGTGAGCATTCCCCCGCGCATCCCGCTCCCGCCCATCCGCACTCCGCGACGCTGCGCCGACTGGAGAAGTCCTCCGGTCGGCTCGCCGCCAACGCGATCCAGCGGATGGACGAGACCCTGCCGTGGTACCGGGCGATGCCCCCGGAGAACCGGTCGTGGATCGGCCTGGTCGCGCAGGCCGGCATCGCCGCGTTCACCGAATGGTTCCGGCACCCCGAGACCCCCCAGGCGATCTCCACCGACGTCTTCGGGACCGCTCCGCGCGAGCTGACGCGGGCGATCACGCTGCGCCAGACCGTGGAGATGGTCCGCACCACGATCGAGGTGATGGAGGCCGCGATCGAGGAGGTGGCGGCCCCCGGCGACGAGTCGATCCTGCGCGAGGCGCTGCTCGTGTACGCACGGGAGATCGCCTTCGCGACGGCCCAGGTGTACGCGCAGGCCGCCGAGGCGCGCGGGGCGTGGGACGCCCGCCTGGAGTCCCTGGTCGTGAACGCGGTGCTGTCGGGCGAGGCGGACGAGGGCGCGCTGTCGCGGGCCGCGGCGCTCGGCTGGAACTCGCCGGAGCACGTGTGCGTGGTGCTCGGCACCGCTCCGGAGGGCGACAGCGAGCTGACGGTCGAGGCGATCCGGCGCGCGGCCCGGCACCACAAGCTGCAGGTCCTCACCGGGGTCCTCGGCGACCGGCTCGTGGTGATCGCGGGCGGCAGCGACAACCCGCTCCAGGTGGCGAAGTCGCTGATCGGGCCGTTCGCGGCCGGACCGGTGGTGGCCGGCCCCGTGGTGGCGGATCTGCTGAACGCCACGAAGTCGGCGCAGGCGGCGGCCGCCGGACTGAAGGCCTGCACGGCCTGGCAGGACGCGCCGCGGCCGGTGCTGGCGGACGATCTCCTGCCGGAGCGCGCGATCGCCTCGGATCCCTCGGCGCGGGAGCAGCTGGTGGAGGAGATCTACAGACCGCTGGAGGAGGCGGGCTCCGCGCTGCTCGAGACGCTGAGCGTCTACCTGGAGCAGGCGAGCAGTCTGGAGGGTGCGGCGCGGATGTTGTTCGTGCACCCCAACACGGTGCGCTACCGGCTGCGACGTGTGACCGACGTCACCGGATGGTCGCCTTCCGATGTCCGTTCGGCGTTCACCCTGCGGATTGCCCTGATCCTCGGGCGTCTGGCCGACAACGATCAGCAGTCCTAGACTTTTGTCGGACATCAACAATTACCCTGACGGTTCTTGGTCCCTGTCCCCACGGGCGGCAGGGACCATCCACAAGAGAGAGTGTGAGGGTGCTCGTACTCGTCGCTCCCGGCCAAGGCGCACAGACGCCCGGCTTCCTGACTCCCTGGCTCGAACTGCCCGGCGCCGCCGACCGCGTCGCCGCGTGGTCGGACGCCATCGGGCTCGACCTCGCCCACTACGGCACGAAGGCCGACGCGGACGAGATCCGCGACACGGCGGTGGCGCAGCCGCTGCTGGTGGCCGCCGGTCTGCTCTCCGCCTCCGCGCTGGGTGCCGCGTCGGCGTTCGGCGCCGTCGCGGGCCACAGTGTCGGCGAGATCACGGCGGCCGCGTACGCGGGTGTGCTGTCCGACGCGGACGCGCTGGCGTTCGTACGGACCCGGGGCCTGGCCATGGCCGAGGCCGCCGCCGTCACCGAGACCGGCATGGCCGCGGTGCTGGGCGGGGAGCGCGACACCGTCGTCGCGCACCTGGAGAAGCTCGGTCTGACCCCGGCCAACATCAACGGCGCGGGCCAGATCGTGGCGGCGGGCACCAAGGAGCAGATCGAGGCGCTCGTCGCCGAGAAGCCCGAGGGCTCCATGAAGGTCGTCACCCTGCAGGTGGCGGGCGCCTTCCACACGCACCACATGGCTCCCGCGGTCGCGACGCTGGAGAAGGCCGCGCAGGCCCTCGCCCCGGCCGATCCGGCGCTGAAGTACGTCTCGAACAAGGACGGCCTGGTCGTCACCGAGGGCGCCGACGTCGTCGCCCGCCTGGTGGGCCAGGTCGCGAACCCCGTCCGCTGGGACCTGTGCATGGAGACGTTCGCCGAACTCGGCGTCACCGGCATCGTGGAGCTCAGCCCGGGCGGCACGCTGACGGGTCTGGCCAAGCGCGCGCTCAAGGGCGTTCCGAGCGTGGCCCTGAAGACCCCGGACGATCTCGACAAGGCCGCAAGCCTCCTCGCCGAGCACGCGGCCTGAGAGAAGGAGCCCACACCGCATGTCGAAGATCAAGCCTGCCAAGGGCTCCCCGTACGCCCGGATCCTCGGTGTCGGCGGGTACCGCCCGAGCCGGGTGGTCCCCAACGACGTCATCCTCGAGAAGATCGACTCCTCCGACGAGTGGATCCGCTCGCGCTCCGGCATCGCGACCCGTCACTGGGCCTCGCCGCAGGAGACCGTCGCCGCGATGTCGGTGGAGGCCGCCGGCAAGGCGATGGCCGACGCGGGCGTCGCGCCGGAGCAGATCGGCGCCGTGATCGTCTCGACGGTCTCGCACTTCAAGCAGACCCCGGCCGTCGCGACCGAGATCGCGCACCGGATCGGCGCGGTCAAGCCGGCCGCGTTCGACATCTCCGCGGGCTGTGCCGGCTTCGGCTACGGCCTCACCCTCGCCAAGGGCCTCGTCATCGAGGGCTCGGCTGAGCACGTACTCGTCATCGGCGTGGAGCGGCTGTCGGACCTGACCGACCTGGAGGACCGCGCGACGGCCTTCCTGTTCGGCGACGGCGCCGGCGCCGTGGTCGTCGGCCCCTCGGACGTGCCGGCCATAGGCCCCACCGTGTGGGGTTCGGAGGGCGACAAGTCCGAGACGATCAAGCAGACCGTGCCGTGGGACGAGTACCTCGGCAAGGACGGCGGCGAGAAGTTCCCGGCCATCACGCAGGAGGGCCAGGCGGTCTTCCGCTGGGCCGTCTTCGAGATGGCCAAGGTGGCCCAGCAGGCGCTCGACGCCGCCGGTGTCACCCCGGACGACCTGGACGTCTTCATCCCGCACCAGGCCAACATGCGGATCATCGACTCGATGGTGAAGACCCTCAAGCTGCCGGAGCACGTCACGGTCGCACGTGACGTGGAGACCACCGGCAACACGTCGGCCGCCTCGATCCCGCTCGCCATGGAGCGGCTCCTGGCGACCGGAGCGGCGAAGAGCGGCGACACCGCGCTCGTCATCGGCTTCGGGGCGGGGCTCGTCTACGCCGCGACGGTCGTTACCCTCCCCTAGGGCCGGGAAACGTTTCCCGCCCCGTTTCACGCAATAGCTAGAGAAGGAGCGCCACATGGCCGCCACGAAGGAAGAGATCATCGAGGGTCTCGCGGAGATCGTCAACGAGATCGCCGGCATCCCGGTCGAGGACGTCGAGGAGGACAAGTCCTTCACCGACGACCTGGACGTCGACTCGCTGTCCATGGTCGAGGTCGTCGTTGCCGCTGAAGAGCGCTTCGACGTGAAGATCCCGGACGAGGACGTCAAGAACCTGAAGTCGGTCGGCGACGCCGCGAAGTACATCCTGGACCACCAGGCCTGAGCCTGACGAGCGTTTGTCGCCACCCGGCGGTGGCGCCGTGAACATTCAGCACCCCTTGAGACGTGGAGAAAGAATTCCTGTGAGCCCGACCAATCGCACCGTGGTCGTCACCGGTATCGGCGCAACCACTCCGCTGGGTGGCGACAGCGCTTCGACCTGGGAAGGTCTGCTCGCCGGTCGGTCCGGCGTCAAGCCCCTCGAGGGCGAGCGCTTCGCCGAACTCCCGGTTCGAATCGCCGCTCCGGTCGCCGTGGACCCGAGCGAGGTCCTGCCCAAGCCGCTGGCCCGCAAGCTGGACCGCTCGGCCCAGTTCGCGCTGATCGCCGCGCGCGAGGCGTGGGCGGACGCCGGCTACACCGCCCCGGCGGGCGAGGACGCGTCCGTCGCGCCCGAGCGCCTGGGCACCGTGATCGCCTCCGGCATCGGCGGCGTCACCACTCTGCTCGACCAGTACGACGTACTGAAGGAAAAGGGTGTGCGCCGGGTCTCCCCGCACACCGTCCCCATGCTCATGCCGAACGGCCCGTCGGCCAACGTCGGCCTGGAGGTCAACGCCCAGGCGGGCGTGCACACCCCGGTCAGCGCCTGCGCCTCCGGCGCCGAGGCCATCGGCTATGCCGTCGAGATGATCCGCACCGGCCGTGCCGACGTGGTCGTCGCCGGCGGCACCGAGGCGGCGATCCACCCGCTGCCGATCGCCGCGTTCGCCAACATGATGGCGATGTCCAAGAACAACGAGAACCCCGAGCAGGCCTCCCGCCCGTACGACAAGGGCCGTGACGGCTTCGTGCTGGGCGAGGGCGCGGGCGTCGTGGTGCTGGAGTCCGCGGAGCACGCCGCCGCGCGCGGCGCCCGGGTCTACTGCGAGGTGCTGGGCCAGGGCCTGTCCGCGGACAGCCACCACATCGCGCAGCCGGAGCCGACCGGCCGCGGTGTCGCCGCCGCCGTGCAGAACCTGCTCGACAACACGGGCCTGGACCCGGCCGAGCTGGTCCACGTCAACGCGCACGCCACGTCGACCCCGCAGGGCGACACGGCCGAGGTGAAGGCGCTGCGCAAGGTCCTGGGCGACGACCTGGACCACATCGCGATCTCCGCCACCAAGTCGATGACCGGTCACCTGCTGGGCGGCGCCGGCGGTATCGAGACCGTCGCGACCGTGCTGGCGCTCTACCACCGCATCGCCCCGCCGACGATCAACATCGACGAGCTGGACGAGGACATCACGGCGGACATCGTCCGCGGCGAGCCGCGCAAGCTGCCCGTCGACGGTCCGATCGCCGCGATCAACAACTCCTTCGGCTTCGGCGGCCACAACGTCACGCTGGCGTTCCGAAGCGTCTGACCCCCTCTCTGCGCCTGAACCGGCGCCGCTCTCGCGGCGCCGGTTGCTCGCCGTCTGGGTTCCTCAATTGATGGCTGAGGTGTTCGTCGTCGAGTAGCACACGCAGAAGGCCCACCCGGGAATCACCGGGTGGGCCTTCTGCGTGTGTCGCGGCTCAGACCACCTGGTGGAGCCAGCGGACCGGCGCGCCCTCGCCGGCGTAGCGGAAGGGCTCCAGCTCGTCGTCCCACGGCTTGCCGAGCAGCTTGGCGATCTCCGCCTCGAGGTCGGTCTCGCCGCGCGCGGAGCGGGCGAGGGCGGCGCGCAGCCGGTCCTCGGGGATCAGGATGTCGCCGTGCAGGCCGGTGACGGCGTGGAAGATGCCGAGTTCGGGGGTGGAGCTGTAGCGCTCGCCCTCGGCGGTCGGGCAGGGTTCCGCCGTCACCTCGAAGCGCAGCAGGTGCCAGCCGCGCAGCGCGGAGGCGAGCTTCGACGCCGTTCCCGCATCGGCCTGCCAGGAGAACTCGGCTCTCCAGGTGCCCGGGGAGGCGGGCTGCCGGATCCAGTCGAGGTTCACCCGCACCCCCAGCACGCCCGCAACAGCCCATTCCACGTGCGGGCAGAGCGCGCGCGGTGCGGAATGCACGTACAGAACTCCACGTGTCGTCACCGGGACCTCCAGTGTGGGACGAGGTCGGGAATAAACTCCAGAAACCGGACAGAATGT
Source organism: Streptomyces sp. NPDC046876 (assembly GCF_040645035.1). NCBI lineage: Bacteria > Bacillati > Actinomycetota > Actinomycetes > Kitasatosporales > Streptomycetaceae > Streptomyces > Streptomyces sp. NPDC046876. The sequence goes on from NZ_JBEYXK010000007.1 coordinate 55,863, forward strand.
GACGTGATGTAACTTAGCGGAAAAGATCAGACATTGCGCTGCGGGACCTGCGGCCGAAACGCCACGGGGAAAAGCTACCGTGCCCCAGGGTCCATGGTGTGTCGTACGGTCGGTCCGAGGCCGCCAAACGCAGAGCATTCACTCAGCAGGACGCCCCGTGAGGACGTGGGGCGACAAGGAGGGGAACCACCCGATGCGCACCACCGCTCCCGGCCGCCGCGCGCGCCGCACTCTCGCCGGGGCGGGGGCCGCGATCGCCCTGCTGGCAGGGGCGCTGACCGGCTGTCAGGAGGAATCGGCCCCCGCGAAGGGCGACCGGGGTGCGCAGGCCGGGCCGCGCTGGAACACCGCGCCGACCTCGGTCGCCGCCGCCGGGGACTCCATCACCCGCGGTTTCGACGCCTGTTCGGTCCTCGCCGACTGCCCGGAGGTCTCCTGGGCGACCGGGAGCGACCCCGGCGTGCAGTCGCTGGCCGCTCGGCTGCTCGGGCAGGCCCAGGTGGCGGGGCGCAGTTGGAACTACGCGGTCACGGGCTCGCGGATGGCGGACCTGGCGGGGCAGCTGGCCTCGGCCGCCGAGCACAAGCCCGACCTGGTCACGGTCATGGTGGGCTCGAACGACGCCTGCCGCCCGTCGGCCGGGGCGATGACGCCGGTGGCGGAGTTCCGGGCCGGGTTCGAGAAGGCCCTCGCCGGTCTGCGGGCCACCTCACCCGCCTCGCAGGTGTACGTCTCCAGCGTCCCCGACCTCCAGCGGCTGTGGCAGCAGGGCAAGGACAGCCCGATGGTACGGCAGGTGTGGAAGCTGGGGATCTGCCAGTCGATGCTGGCGGACCCGCTGTCGTCGGCCGGGGCGGCGACCGCCCGGCGCGAGCAGGTGCGGGCGCGGGTGGTCGAGTACAACGAGGTGCTGCGCGAGGTCTGCGCGAAGGACGCGCTGTGCCGCTACGACGGCGGCGCGGTGTTCCAGTACCCCTTCGCGGTCGATCAGTTGAGCCGCTGGGACTGGTTCCACCCGGGGCGGGACGGGCAGGCCCGGCTCGCGGAGCTGGCGCACCGCCAGGTGACCTCGGCCGAGCCGCCGCGCTGACGTCCGGCGCGCGCCCGTCGCAGGGCGGCTCCGGGCCCGGTTTCAGGGGTGGTTTCCGGCCACGTCGCGGACCAGGTGGCGGGCGAGGAGCTCCAGGGCCTCGGTGACCTCCGGAAGCCGGGCGGACTCGGTGGCGCCCAGGGCCTTGGCGAGGGCCTCCTCGACCTTGGAGGAGCCTGCGGCCCGGATGGCGGCCACGCGGTCGGAGACCTCGGGAGCCTGGCGGACGAGGGTGCGGCGGCGGTCGGCCGGGTCGGGGGCCGTGCGGACCGAGCCGGCCTCGCGCAGGCGGGCGACGGCGGTGGAGACCTGGCTCTGCGGCAGGCCGGTGCGCTGCGCGGTCTCGCCGACCGTGGTGTCGGGGTGTGCGGCGATGTCCCCGGCCACGATCACGACGGAGCGGGTGCTGCCCTCGTACTGGGCGGCTCCGCCGGGAGGTTCGGGCAGGGCCTCCTCGCCGAGCTTCATCAGGGCGCGGCCCAGCAGGAAGAGTTCGATTCCGTCCACGCGAAGAAGGTACATCACGGCGGATGCATCGCTGGAGATACATCACTCTTGATGCATCTGTTTCGATGGGTTAGGCTGGTCGCAGAGCAGCGGACGAAGGGTCCGCCGCCGCGGCAGTACAGGGGGTATCGCCATGTCCCGAACCACCACCGTTGCCAGCACCGTTGCCAGCGCCGCCGTCACCACAACGACCGCCACCAGCACGACTGGAACGCTCGAGGTGCCGGGCGCTTCGCTCCACTACCGGCTCCAGGGGTCGGGGCCGCTGCTGCTCATCGCGCAGAGCGGTGAGGGCGACGCGGACCGGACGGTGGACCTGGTATCCCATCTCGAGGACGCGTTCACGGTGCTCACCTACGACCGGCGCGGCCTGTCCCGCAGCCGACTCGCCGAGCCGGGGCGGACCACCCCGCTCACCGAGCACGCCGAGGACGCCCACCGGCTGCTCGCCGCCGTCACCGACGAGCCCGCGCTGATGCTCGGGTGCAGCCTCGGCGCCGTGATCGGGCTGCACCTGGCGGTCCGGCACCCCGGGCAGGTCTCCACCCTGATCGCCCACGAGCCGGTGGCGCCCCGGCTGCTCCCGGCGGAGCTGCGGGAGCGGCACACGGAGGAGCTCTCCGGGCTGCAGGACACCTACCGTTCGGGAGGCCTGGCGGCGGCCTTCCCCGAGATGGCGCGGGTGCTGGGCATCGACCTCTCCCGGCGGGACGCGGAGCCGGGCCTGACCCCGCAGCCGCTGGACGACCGGCGCCGGGCGAACTTCGACTACTTCATCGAGCACGACTTCGCCGCGATCATCGAGGACACCCTCGACCCGGCCTCCCTGGCCGGGACGAGGACCCGGATCCTGCCGGCGGTCGGGGCCACGACGCCGCCCGAGGTCTTCGACCACCGGTGCGCGACCGAACTGGCGCAGCTGCTGGGCACGGGGATACGGACCTTCCCCGGCGGTCACAACGGCAACACCGCGCACCCCCGGGCGTATGCGGCCGAGATCCGCTCCCTGCTGGCCGGTCGATAAACCGCTCGGCAGGAGCGGGCGGCGCGATTAGGTTGCCGGGATGGACCAACAGGCTGGCGATCCCAGAACCGACCGTCGTGCCCTGGCTGCCGCATCCCTCACCGTGGTGTTGTGGGCCTCCGCTTTCGTCTCCATCCGCTCCGCGGCCGCCCACTACGACCCGGGAGCGCTGGCCCTGGGGCGGCTGCTGACGGCCTCGCTGGCCCTGGGGCTCGTGCTCCTGGTCAAGCGGGTGCCGTTCCCTCCGCGCGGGGCCTGGCCCGGGATCCTGGCCTCCGGGGTGCTGTGGTTCGGGCTGTACATGGTCGCCCTGAACTGGGGCGAGCAGCAGGTGGACGCCGGCACGGCGGCCATGGTGGTGAACATCGGCCCGATCGTCATCGCGCTGCTCAGCGGGTGGCTGCTCAAGGAGGGCTTCCCTCCGATGCTGCTGGCGGGGATGGGGGTGTCGTTCGCGGGGGCGGCCGTGGTGGGGCTGTCCACCTCCAAGGGCGGCTCCTCGTCCGTGCTGGGTGTGCTGCTGTGCCTGCTCGCCGCGCTCACGTACGGGGCCGGGGTGGTGGCGCAGAAGCCGGCGCTGTCGTATGCGAGCCCGATCCAGGTGACCACGTACGGCTGCTTCACCGGCACCCTCGTCACGCTGCCCTTCGCCGGGCAGCTCCTGGAGCAGCTGCCGCAGGCTCCGCTGTCGGCCACGCTGAACATGGTGTACCTGGGGCTGTTCCCGACCGCCCTGGCGTTCAGCACCTGGACGTACGCGCTGTCGCGGACCACCGCCGGGAAGATGGGCGCGACCACGTACGCGGTGCCGGCGACGGTGGTGCTGATCGCCTGGATCGTCCTGGGCGAGGTGCCGGGGTGGCTGACCCTGCTGGGCGGGGCGATCTGCCTGGCGGGCGTGGCCGTCTCGCGCCAGCGGCCCGGCCGGCCGCCGGCCCGCGCCGCGAGCTGACCGCCCGCGGTCGGCCGGAGGCCGCAGGGCAGGACCGCCCGCGGTACTAGGAGCGGCCGAGGAGGGGGTCGTGGACGGGGCAGGGCGGGCGGCGGGCGGGAGCGGGGACGCGGTAGACGGTGCGGCTGCGCAGGCGGCCCGTCCACGGCTCCCGCTCCGAGCGGCGCCTGACGAGGAGGTGGCGGCTGCTGCCCGCCTTCAGGTGGGCGCGGTATTCGCCCAGCAGCGGGTCCGCGGGGCCGAGGAAGTCCCGGATCTGGTCCTCGACGAGGCAGAACGGGCAGTCCGGGCCGGGCGGCAGCCGGAACTGGCGGCCCTCCGGACGGTCGTCGGAGCCGAAGGCCGTCAGGGCCAGCACCCCGCTGAACAGGACGCACACGCCCATGACCTGGGGTCCGGGGGAAGCCGCCACCTGCCCGGCGAGGCCGCGGAGCTCCGCGGTGTCGACCACCCGGATCCGCCCCAGCAGGGTGCGTGTTGCGGCCAGGAGGTGGTGGACCGCGGCCACCAGGGACACGGCGGCGACCGCCGGCGCGCCCCAGGACGGTCCGGTGTCCGCCAGCAGCCAGAGCAGTCCCGCGTTCAGCACGGCCATGGTGAACACGGCGACCCGCAGCCCGACGCCGCTCCTGCGGACCACGCCGTAGGACACCAGGAGGAAGGCGGCTGTCAGGACCGGGTGGATCCAGTCGGGCATCGGCCGGCCTTTCGTCAACTCCGGTGCGTGCGCGGGCCGTTACAGCATTGCGCGGCCCGGGGCGGCCGTCGACCCCCTGGCCGGCGGTCCGTGGCCGGCTGGCATCCTGGAGCCCGTGAAGATCGCCGCAGCCCAGCTGACCTGCATCCCGGCGGACGTGACCGCCAACACCGCGCAGGCCGCAGCCCTCGCCGACGAGGCCCGAAGCCAGGGCGCCGAGCTCGTCGTGTTCCCCGAGTTCACGCTCACCGGCTACGAGCTGGAGGCCCTGGCCGCCGACCCCGGCCTGTGGATCGCGGACCCGGACGACCCCCGCCTCGACCCGCTGCGGTCCGCCGGGATCGCCGTCGCCGTCAACGTCGCCCTGCACACCCCCGGGCCGCAGCCCGCCATCGCGACGCTGGTCTACGGGGCGGACGGCGCGCACGTGACGACGTACGCCAAGCAGCACCTGTACCGGCACGAGCAGGGCGCCTTCACGGCGGGCCGGGCGGACGGCCGGTTCGAGCTCGGCGGCATCCGCTTCTCGCTGGGCGTCTGCTTCGACAACCACTTCCCGGAGCTCGCCGGGCGCGCGGCGGCCGACGGCTGCCGCGTCCACCTGGCCTCCTCCCTGTACGGGACGGGCGACGGGATCCACGAGCGGGCCACGGTGCACCCGGCCCTCGCCGGGCACGGCCTGTACGTGGTCCTCGCCAACCACGTCGGCCCGGCAGGCCCGTGGACCGGCTGCGGCCGCTCCGCGGTGTGGGAGCCCGGCGGGAGCGTGCTCGCCGAGGCGGACGACCGTACGCCGTCGGTCGTGACGGCGGACATCCCCGTTTGACCCCGCGCGGCCGGGCGGGCGGGGCGGGGCGCATACGCCCCGCCCCCGCGGCTCAGCCGATCGCCGCGGCCCTCGGCCGCCCGGCGGTGCCGGTCGCGGCGGTGGGGGCCTCGTCGGGCGCGTCCGCGCCGTCCGCGGCGGCGGGCTGCTCCCGGTCCCGCATCAGCGCGATCAGGACGAGCATGAACGCGGCGGCCGTGTACACGCCGGTCCACAGGATCCAGCCGCCGGGCGGTGCCCAGTGCGCCGAGAACGGCACCCAGGGCCCGGCGGTGCCGACGGCGAAGCGCCGCAGCACCCAGAAGAACGCCGCCGCGTTGGCGAGCGCCAGCCCGGCCACCGTGAAGCCGGTGAGCCGGCGCCAGGGGAAACCCCGCCCCTGCGACCGGCTCGCGCCGATCAGCGCCGCCATCAGCGGCAGTCCCACGGCGAAGGGCAGCAGGTAGCGCCCCTGCCAGACCATGCCGAGCTTCTCGGCCTGCGAGGACTGGGCTACCACCGGGACCACCACGATCGCCACCAGCATGCCGACCAGGGCCAGCGCCTCGCGCCCGCGCCCGTACGCCAGGCCCAGCGCGACCAGCACCGCGATCGCGCCCAGCCAGATCAGGTAGGTGAAGGCCGGGGCGGGGGTGTCGAGCCAGCCGAAGTACCCGATCATCTGCTGGACGTAGGTCTCGGTGTTGCCGAAGGTCTGCCGGGCGGCCTCGCCGGCGGTCAGCGTCTTCGGCGTGTTGATCACAGAGTTGTCCGGGTGGGCCCCCGCCCACAGCAGCGCCCCGGCCGTGGCCAGGCCCAGCAGCGCCGTCCAGACCCACAGCGCCTTGCGCCGCAGGACCCGGCGCAGCGCGCCCCGCTGCTGGAGGAGCAGGGCGAAGACGACCGCGCCGGCGAACCAGATCAGGCCGAGCGGCCGGATGTTGATCAGCACGAGGCCGCCGATGCCCACGCGGGCCAGCCGGCGGTTCAGCAGCCGCGGATCGGGCGAGACGAGGAGGGACAGCAGCGCGGTCCACACGAGGATGCCGGCGGCGATCTCACCGCCGGAGGGGTTGACCACGCCCCCCATGTACAGGGCCATCGGCGTGGCGGCGGTGAGCACGCCGAGTACCGCCACGGAGCGGCGCCGCCACTCGGCGGCCGTGACCACCGCGCTCGCCAGCAGGGCGGAGCAGATCACGGCTGCCATCAGGCGCATCAGGTAGAGCCCCTGGGGGCCCTTGACCAGCAGGCTCGGCCAGCCCGTCGCCAGGTAGAAGGCCGGGTGGTAGCGGCCGGCGGCGGTGGTGGCCTGGACGGTCTTCTCCGAGTGCCCGATCGCCGGCGCGCAGGACGCGGGCCGGACCTGCTTCCACGAGTAGCAGTCGTGCTGGTGGGGCAGCTCGGTGTACCACTGCGGGAGCTTTACTCCGGTCTCGGCGAACTTGCCCTCGATGCCCGCCACGTTGTGCGGCACCATCACCTCGGTGCCGCCGAGCTGGCCCCGGGCCACCGCGGCCGCGCGGATGAAGTGCGCGTGCTCGTCGGGTGAGCCGCCGAGCGGGGTGGCCGCGGACCAGGAGGCCGCGAGGGCGAAGAAGAGCGCGAAGGACAGGGCCCAGAGCCGCCTGGGGGTCCGGGCCGACCAGTCGGCCAGCCGCGTCAGTGCGGAGGTCATCGGTTCCCGGGTCATCGGATGTACGCCAGCCAGCTCTGGTCGCCGTCCTTGGAGCACACGCCCTTCGGCGCGAACTTCGGGCACGTGCCGTTCTGCTGGCGCACGGTGTGCGACACCCACGGCAGGATCCGGTACGTGCCGTCCTGCGCCGGCATCAGCCGGTCGGACATCGAGGACGAAACCGTGCCGAGCAGCAGCATCAGCGCACAGAGCGCGCCGATCACCGCGCCCTCGCGCCCCGGGAACCCGCCGCCGCGCACGGCAGCGACGGCCACCGGGACATCCGTCGGGGCATCCGTCGGGGCGAGCGCCGCAGCGCCGGAGCGCCGCTCGGCCAGCCGCAGCGAGACCAGGTGCGCCACGAGCGCGCACAGGATCAGCCCGCAATAGAGCAGCTGGTTGTTGGTGCGGGTGTACAGCTGGACGGTCTGCGTCTCGTACATGTGGGAGGCGATGTACATCCGCATCACCCACGCGCTGACGAACATGGCGGCGATGGTGACCACCAGCGGCTTGCGCAGGCCCAGCCAGATCGCGGCGCCCAGGCAGACGAAGGTCACCAGGGCGAACAGCCCGACCCCGCCGAACTCGCCGGGCGGCGGCCAGTCCCCCACCTTGCCCGGCATGTCGGTGCGCCACATCAGGTAGTAGGCGGGGTCGGTGAAGTTGTCGAAGCGGAAGTTGTAGTCCTTGGTGGTCTGGCCCTCCCGCAGCATGACCACCAGGTAGCGCCCGGCCACCGCCAGGAAGGCCGCGAGGGCAGCGCCCACGAAGGCCGCGCCCTTGGCGGGGCCGGTCCGCCACGGGAAGTACAGCAGGGCGGCGAACAGAACGCCGGCCGCGCTCCACAAGAACCAGCCGGAGTACGTGAGGAAGAGCACGCCGAGCAGCGCGCCGAAGCCGGCGCCCTTGAGCAGCAGCGGCCGCCACCTCTCGGTGCCGCTGCGGCGCAGCGCCACCACCATCGCGACCAGCACCGGCACCAGCAGGGCGAGCACGGTCTGGCTGTACGGCTTGTACGAGTCGATCAGCGCGAAGGCGGGTACGACGCCGAAGGCCAGCGCCCGCACCGGGCTCAGCAGCATGCGCCAGGCCAGGTACACCAGCGGCCCGAAGGCGGCGGCGCCGAGGATCTGGAGGTCCTTGAACGCGTACGCGGTGTTGCCGCCGTGGAACCACTCGGCGTAGTAGCCGAGGGTGTAGAGCGGCAGCGGCGGGTAGACCGCCGAGCCCGAGGGACGGCCGTTCGCGACGGCGTGGGCCCATTCGACGAGGCGGCCGGTGTCGCCGTTGAGGCCGAACATCGGCCACGGCGTGCCCAGCAGCGCGATCACCGCTCCCGCGGCGACGAAGCCGCTGGCCAGGCCGGCGATGCCGGCGGAGGCGATGCGGGTGGCGAGGTCGAAGTGGCGGCCCCGGCGCAGCCGCATCGCCAGCACCACGGCGGCGACGAGCACCAGCGCGAGCAGCGCGAACCGCAGCTGGACCGCGGCCAGGCCGCTGACCTGGGCGATCCGGTCGAGCGGGTTGAGCTTGAGGCGGCGGGCCAGCAGGGGGAGGACCAGGGCCGCGGCGAAGGCCACGGCGGCTTCCAGCAGCAGCAGGCCGCCGCGGGAGCGCCAGGTGCGCGGCGCCGAGGGCGCTGCGGCCTCCACGGACGTCGCGGCCTCCGCGGGCGGCGCGGGGTCGTGGGCGGCCGGTCTGCTCGGGGGACCCGGACGCACGTCCGCCTGTCCCTCGGTACTGACTGTCACTGACGTGTCCCTACTGCTTGCTGGTCGGTGTTCGGCCCCCGGTGGTCGCAGCGCAGCAGACGACTGCCCCTCTGGGCCCGCCGCACCGGTGCCCCTGGCAGGGAGCGGCAGGATGAAGGGCGGTGCGGGACAGTTCCGGCTGTGCTGCCGCGCATACTATCCGGCCGTCTCGAACAGTCGTCGGCCTCGGGACGGCGGTCCGGGCGGGCCCGACGTGGTCCGGCCGGACCCGCCCGACCTGCGGATCAGTCGAGGACGCCCAAACCGGCGAGCAGGAAGAGCAGCACCCAACCGCCCATGGCCAGCCAGCCGAGGGCCAGGCCGATCGTGGCCGGCCCCTCGCCCTCCTCGCCGCTCGCCCGCATCTGCGCCTTGGCGATGTGGCCGGTGATCACGGCGCCGGGGGCCGCCACCCCGAAGGTCGGCAGGCTCAGCACACCCATGACGAGGGACGCGATGGCCATCCCGTTGACCCGGCGCCCGGGCACCGGCACCGTCCCCGGCATCGGCATCGGCATCGGCTGCGGCCCGAAGGCGGGCGGCACCGGCGCCGCCGGCAGCGCGGCGCCGAAGGGGCCCGGCACCGGCCCGGCGGGCAGGTCGGCGATCAGCTGCGCGAGCTGGCCGTACGTCTGGGCCCGGGAGGCCGCGTCGAAGCGCTGGCCGTACTCCTCGCGGGAGAGCCGGCCCTCGGCGTACGCGGCCTTGAGGACGTCGACCGTGCGGTCGCGGTCGGTGTGCGAGGCGCGCATCGCCGCGTGCGGCGCGGGCAGGGGCTGCTGCCAGGGCTGCCCGTACCCGTACGGCTGGGGTTGGGGCTGCGGCCGGGGAGGGACCGGGTACTGCTGCCCCCACGGCTGATCGCCCATCCCGCACCTCCGTCGCCCCTGCGCGCGGCACCCGCCGCGCGCGCCGCGCGCCTTCGGCGCACGTCGTTCCAGGATGGAGGACGAACGGGCCCCGGCAAAGGTTGCCGCTCTGCGGTCCGGGTCCGCGTCCGGGTCCGGTTCGCGTCCGGGTGCGGGTCCGGGTCCGGTCCGTGTCCGGCCCGGCTGCCGCCCGGCAGGTGTGTGTGATGAGGTGGCGGCATGACCGACTTCGAGACGATCACGGTGCCGGCCCGCCTGTGCGGATACCCCGGAGTGGCCTTCGGCGGGTACGTGGCCGGGACGCTGGCCGCACGGGCGGCTGCGCCGACGGTACGGGTGGACTTCCGCCGGCCCGTGCCCACCGACACCCCGGTCCGGCTCGCCGCGACCGCCGGCGGCGGGACGGAGCTGACGGACGGTACGGCCCTGCTGGCGACGGCGGTCCCCGCCGAGCCGGAGGCCCAGGCCCCGCCCGCCCCCTCGTGGGAGCAGGCGTCCGCGGCGGCCGACGCCTTCCGGGCGGCTCCGCCGGACGGCGGCGTCGACTGCTTCGGCTGCGGCCTGGACCGCACCCCCGACACCGGGCTGCGCCTGCACTGCGGCCTGGTCCCGGGCACCGCGCTGGTCGCCGCGGCCTGGACGCCGGGACCCGCCCTGGCGGGCGCGGATGGGCTGCTGCCGCCCGAGCTGGTGTGGGGCGCGCTGGACTGCCCGGGGAACGCGGCGGGCCGCCTCCTCGACGGCCGCAAGGCCGGTGCGGTCACGGCCTCGCTGACCGCGCGGCTGCTGCGCCCCGTCCCGGTCGGCGCGGGCCTGGTCTCGTACGCCTGGCTGCTCGGCAGCGAGGGGCGCAAGTACCGCGCGGGCACGGCCCTGGCCACCGCCGACGGCGAACTGTGCGCGCTCGGCGAGGCCCTGTGGGTCGAACCGCGCGGCTGAAGGCCCCGACCGGCCGGTCGGCCGACCGGGACGACCGGCCGACCGGCACGACCCGCGACTAGGCCGACGCGGCGGTGTGCGGCAGCAGGAGTCTGCCGAACTCCGCCAGCGGCTCCAGGGCGGTGTTGAGGTCGTGGCCCAGCGGGGTCAGGGAGTACTCCACGCGCGGCGGGACCTCGTCGTAGGCCTCGCGGTGGACGAGGCCGTCGGTCTCCATCTCGCGCAGCTGGGCCGCGAGCACCTTCTCGGAGACGCCGGGGACCAGTCTGCGCAGTTCACCGAAGCGGCACGGCCGCCGGTCCAGCTCCCACAGGAGCGACACCTTCCACTTGCCGTCGATCAAGGACATGGCCGCAGCCACACCACAGTGGTCCGCACCCGGCCTCCGCGTCACCGACATCGCACACCCCTCCCGACCTGCTCGCTCACCTCGGGGTAACCACCCACTCCGAAGTGCGTACTTGAGTGCCCGTCAGCCCGTGACCAGGCTGAAGGGCATGAACGACACCGACACCACCGTGGCACAGCGCTCCCTCACCCTTCTCGGCCTCGGCGACATGGGCTCGGCCCTCGCCCGCACCTGGCTCGCCGCAGGCCACTCCCTCACCCTCTGGAACCGCACCGCCGCCAAGGCGAATTCCCTCGCCGCGGAGCCGGGCGCCGCCGGCGCCGTCACCGTCGCCGCGAGCCCGGCCGAGGCGGTGGCCGCGAACCGCCTCGTCGTGGTGTGCCTGCTGGACGACGCCAGCGTCGGCTCCGCCCTCGACGGCGTCGACCTGAGCGGCAAGGACCTCGTCAACCTCACCACCGGAACCCCGGCCGAGGCCCGCCGGCGCGCCGCCCGGTCCGAGGCGCGCGGCGCCCGGTTCCTGGACGGCGGGATCATGGGCACCCCGGTGATGATCGGCGCACCCGAGACCGGCGGCTACGTCTTCTACAGCGGCTCCCGGGCCCTGTTCGACACCCACCGGGCCGTCCTGGAGGTCCCGGCCGCCGCCCGCTTCGTCGGCGAGGACCCCGGTCACGCCGCCCTGCACGACGTGGCGCTGCTGAGCGCGATGTACGGCCTGTTCGCCGGCATCAGCCACGCCTTCGCGCTGGTCGAGGGCGAGGAGGGCATCGCCCCGAAGGACCTCGCGCCGCTGCTGTCCGAATGGGTGGGCGCGATGGGCTTCTTCGTGGGCAACGCAGCCGAGCGGCTGACCTCGCGGGACTTCACCACCGGGGTGGTGTCGAACCTCGCCATGCAGGTCGCGGGCAGCGGGACGCTGCTGCGCACCGCCGAGGAGCAGGGCGTCAGCGCGGAGCTCATCGCCCCGTACTTCGAGCTGATGCGGCGCCGGCTGGCCGCCGACGAGGCCGCGCACGCCGGGGAGGACACGGCGGGCGCGATCACCCTGCTGAAGCGGGCGGGCTAAGCCGCCGGCCCCGCCTCTCACGGCTGCGGCGCCGACGGCGGTGCGCCGTGGCCTCCGGCGGGGTACTGCGGCGGATACGGGGCCTGCTGACCGCCGGCGGCCGGATACTGCGGCGGGTACGGGCTCTGCTGCGGCTGGGCGTACGGGCCCGGCTGCGGCTGCGCGTACGGCTGCTGCTGCGGCTGCGCGTACGGCTGCTGCCCGTACGGGTTCGGCTGCTGCGGCGCGTACGGGCCCTGCTGCTGCGGCGGGTACGCCGCCTGGTACGGCCCGGGGGCCCCGCCCTGCTGCTGCGGCGCGTACGGCCCCGGCCGGTCCGCGAACGGCGCCTGCTGCCCGTACGGCGAGTGCTGCGCCGGGGACGCCGGCCCGCCGGCGCCGCCCTCGGCGGCCCCCCGGTCCCCGTCGCGACCGGCCTCGGTGTCCTCGTCCGCGCCCTCGTCCTCGCCCCGCAGGTCCCGCACCATCAGCGTGGCCCCGGCCACCGCGCCCGGCATCAGGAACACCGCCACCAGCGGCAGCAGGAACACCAGCACCAGCGGCACGCCGAAGCCCAGGGCCATCGCCCGCCGCCCGCGCAGCAGCGCCAGCCGGTCCTTGAACTCCACCTCGCGCCGCTGGAGCGCGACGGCGGTGAGCTCCTCGGTGAGGAAGAACCCGGACACGCAGAACCCGATCGCCGGGACCACGGTCTGCCCGATCACGGGGATGAAGCCGAGCGCGAAGAGCAGGATCCCGTACAGCAGCACCCGGAGGAGCACCTTCACGCTGTCCCGGGCGGAGATCCACAGCTCCGTCATCAGCGGCAGCCCGGACTCGGGGGCTTCGCCGCCGACGCTGCGGTCGACCTGCTCGGAGAGGGACTCGTAGAACGGCTGGCCGATGAGCAGGGTAACGGCGGTGAAGGTGATCACCGCGAGGAACAGGCCGAGGGCGAAGACGAGGGCGGTCAGGAAGCCCCGGAACAGCCCGAGCCAGGGCGAGCCCCAGCCGTCGGCGAACGGCGTCGCCCAGGCCGTGAGGTCGTCGGCGCCGTAGCCCAGGCCGACGAGGGCGCCGGCGTACAGCACCAGCGACACCAGGCCGGGCAGCAGGCCGAAGCCCAGCCACCGGCCGTTACGGAACACCCATCTCTGTCCGGCCCACAGGTAGCCGAATCCCCCCGCAAGATCACGCATGGGGTCCAGCTTACGGCGAAGGCCGCCCCCCGCTTCGGGGGGCGGCCTCAGCCGGGCGCGAGCCGGATCAGACGGCGAGCTCGACCGTGATGTTGCCGCGGGTGGCCTTGGAGTACGGGCAGACCTCGTGGGCCTTCTCGATGAGCTCCTTGGCCTTGGCCTCGTCGACGTTCGGGATCACGGCGGAGATCTTGACGATCAGGCCGAAACCGTCGTCGTTCTTGCCGATGCCGACCTCGGCGGTGACGGTGGAGCCGGAGATGTCGGCGTTCTCGTTGCGGGCGACGACGCCGAGGGCGCCCTGGAAGCAGGCGCTGTAGCCGGCGGCGAAGAGCTGCTCCGGGTTGGTGCCGGCGCCGTTGCCGCCCAGCTCCTTCGGCGGGTTGACCACGACGTCGAGCTGGCCGTCGTTCGTCGCGACGCGGCCGTCACGGCCGTTCTCGGCGGTGGCGACGGCGGTGTAGAGGACGTCGGACTGCTGGATGGACATGTAAGGGGATCCTCCTGGTCATCGCCGCGACTCGCGCCCACGATCGCGACGGTTGTGCAGTGAGCCTAACCGGTGAAAGAAACGATCATCTTTCCGGTGTTGTCGCCGCGCAGCATTCCGAGGAACGCGTCCGCCGCGTTCTCGACGCCCTCGACGACCGTCTCGTCGGCCACGAGCTCCCCGGAGCGCAGCCAGCCGGCCACGTCCTGGACGAACTGCTGCTGCAGACCGGCGTGGTCGCTGACGAGGATGCCCTGCAGGCGCAGGCGCTTGCCGATGACCGCGACGAGGTTGCGCGGGCCGGGCGCCGGCTCGGTGTCGTTGTACTGGGCGATCGCCCCGCACAGGGTGGCCCGGCCGTGCAGCTTGAGGGAGTTGATGGCGGCTTCGAGGTGGTCGCCGCCGACGTTGTCGAAGTAGACGTCGATGCCCTCGGGGGCGGCCGCCTGCAGCTGCTCGCCGACGGGGCCGTTCTTGTAGTTGAAGGCGGCGTCGAAGCCATACTTCTCTGTGAGGAGCGTCACCTTCTCGTCGGAGCCGGCGGAGCCGATCACACGGGCGGCGCCCTTGATCTTCGCGAACTGGCCGACCAGGCTGCCGACCGCGCCGGCCGCGCCGGAGACGAAGACCGAGTCGCCCTCCTTGAAGGAGGCCACCTCGAAGAGGCCGGCGTAGGCGGTCAGACCCGGCATGCCGAGGACGCCCAGGTAAGCGGAGAGCGGGGCGAGCGAGGCGTCGACCTTGGTGGCGTGCTGCGCGTCGAGGTCGGCGTACTCGCGCCAGCCCAGGCCGTGCAGGACGTGGTCGCCGACCTCGAAGCCCTCGGCGGCGGAGGCGACGACCTCGCCGACCGCGCCGCCGTCCATGGGCTTGTCCAGCTGGAACGGCGGGATGTAGGACTTCACGTCGTTCATGCGGCCGCGCATGTACGGGTCCACGGACATGTGGAGGTTGCGGACCAGGATCCGGCCGGGGGCCGGGGCGGCCACCTCGACCTCGCGCAGGGCGAAGTCCTCGGCGACGGGCCAGCCCTGGGGACGGCGGATGAGGTGCCACTCGCGGCTGACGGCAGGGATCTCGGACATGGTGCACTCCCGGTCGGAAAAATGCTTCAGAAGGTGAAACAACCATGCGCCTGGATATTTCATGTTGTCAAGCAAATGGGTAGGCTGGAGCCATGCCCAGTCACCCCAGTCGCCGCGTGGATCCCCTGACCGTCGAGGTCGTCGAGCTCATCGGTACCGTCGTGGCCCGCTACCACGAGGAGTACGAGCACGCGGCCGCCAGTCACCAGCTGACCGGCGCCCAGGCCCGCGTGCTGAACCTGCTGTCCCTGGAGCCGATGGCGATGCGCCGCATCGCGCAGAAGCTGAAGTGCGAGCCGTCCAACATCACCGGCATCGTGGACCGCCTGGAGACGCGCGGCCTGGTCGAGCGCCGGCCCGACCCGGCCGACCGCCGCGTGAAGCTGGCCGCCCCGACCGAGGAGGGCCTGCAGACCGCCGACCGGCTGCGCGAGTCGCTGGACTTCGCGCGCGAGCCGCTGGCCGGCCTGTCCGCGGACGAGCGGGCGGTGCTGCGGGACCTGCTCAAGCGGATGCTGGGCTGACCGGCCCGGTCAGCAGAAGATCCACAGCACGCAGGACTGCGCCGTCTTCGTCGGCGTCGGACTCGGCTTCGGCGGCGGCACCGGCTGCGGCTGCGCCGTGCCCGAGGCGCTCGGCGAAGGCTGCCCCGACTGCCCCGGCTTTACGGACGGCCCCTTCCCGGTGACCGGCTGCGCTCCGGAGTCCCCGGAGGCGGAGGCCGACACCCCGGGACCCGGCTGCGCCGTGCCCGAGGCGGAGTCCCCGGGCTGCCCCGGCTGCGCAGCCCCGCCGGAGGCCTTCGCCCCGCCGGAGGCCTTGACCGGCTTCAGCGAGGCCGGAGCGGCCGGCCCGCCGGTTCTGCTCGGCAGCGGAGCCGGCTCCTCGGGACCGTTCCCGTCGGTCAGCATCACCTTGGCGGCGCGGTCGGAGCGCTCCCCCTCGGCCAGCATGCGGGCCAGCGCCACCGAGCCGCCGACCGCGAGCGCGAGCCCCAGCCCGACGCTGAGCAGCATCCGCCGGCGCCGACGGGTCTCGGCCCGGCGGCGGGCTCCGACGCGGCGCTCGTACGGCCCGGCCAGCTCGACGAGGGAGTCCGTGAACGGATCGGCCGACTCCGGCTCCGGCTCCGGCTCGCCGGCGGCCCCCTGGGGCGCGGGGGACTCGTACGGCGCGTGGGACTCGTAAGGGGCGTGGGACTCGTACGGGGCGTGGGCCCCGCGCGACCCGGCGGCGGCCCCGTAGGCACCGCCGTCCCCGTACGCACCGCTGTCCGCGTACGATCCGGCGGCCCCGTACGGCGCAGCCCCCTCGTACGGGGCGGCGGTCGCGACGGGGCTCGGCGGCGCGACGGGGGGCAGGTACTCGGCCGGGGTTCCGCACCCGGCGCACGCCAGAGCGCCGTTGAGGTGCCTCCGGCAGGCGTGGCAGTAGTCCATGGCGCCCTGACGCTACGCCGTTCGAGGCAACATCCGTATCGCGAGTTCGTAAAGGTCCTGTGTGGAATCGTTGAGTCCATGACCACCACGCCGCCCTCCGGACCCTTCGGCCGCACCGCGTTCCAACTGGTGCTTCTGCGCCGCATGGCGGATTTCCGGCCGGAGCTGGCCGAGGAGGCCCGGCGGCGGCTCGGCGCCTCGCTCGCCGACCAGCGGGAGGCCAACAAGCGCTGGCAGGCGATGGTCCGCTCACCCCGCTCGCGCGGGGCCCTGGCCCGCTACCGCTCGGTGCTGGGGCCGCCGGAGTCCACGGCCGCGCGGACCGTCGGCGACCTGCAGTGCGAGGCGCTGCTGTGGGCGCTGCCGCTCTGGCCGGACCTGCGCTTTGAAGTGCTGGCCGCGCCCGACGGGGCGGTGTGGAACGAGTGGCTGGTCCGCGCACCGGGCGCGCCGGCGCCCGTACTGGGCGCACCCGAGGACCTGCGGCCCTGGTCGGCGACGGTGGACGAGGTGGCGCGGGCCTTCGCCCCGGTGCGGCCGATGGAGGGCACCGCGCCGACTCGGTGGCGGCTGGCGTTCACCGCGCAGGGGCGGCCCTGCGTGGCGGAGTTCACGTACGGCCTGCTCCAGCGCGTGACGGTGGACGGCGCCGAACTCGCGCCCGCCGCCCCCTGAAATCGCGGCCGCGCCCGCGACCCGACCTAGCTCGCGAGGAAGGCCCGCACCCCCGCCGCGGTGACGCCGTCGCCCAGCAGGTCGTTGTGCTTCAGGCAGCCGACCGGGGTGTTGGCGGCCCCGGCCAGTGCGACGCTGCTGTCGGGGTTGACGACCTCGTCGCAGTTCGACCAGAACGCCGCGTACTTCACCGCGCCCGGGGTCTCGTCCCCCGAGTTCAGGTTCTTCACCACGTACGAGCCGGGGGTCATGTCCCGGCAGGCCTGGTCCCACAGGGCGCACGCCCAGGCGGTGGAGGTGCCGTGGTTGGGGCCGGCCAGCGAGGCCCAGTGGGCCACGCTCGCGCTGCCGCCTCCGTACTTCACGTACCAGCGGCTGACGAGCGATCCGAAGGAGTGCGCGACGATGTCGACCTCGGCGGCGCCGGTCTGCCGGCGGACCTGGTCGACGTACGCGCCGAGCTGCCCGGCCAGGACCTCGTTGACCGACCGGTGGGTGTCGTAACCCCAGGAGAAGAGCTCCGAGTCCGCGTAACCGGCGGCGCGCAGCTCCGCGCGCAGGGAACCCCAGACGCCCGGGTCGGCGTTGTAGCCGTGGACGAGGACGACGGGCCGGTGCGCGGACGCCGCCGGCCCGAAGGCCGGTGCCGGTCCAAAGGCCTGCGCCGGAACGGCGGCCTGCCCGGGGACGGCGGCCCGCGCCGGGACCGCGGCCCGCGCCGGGACCGCGGCCTGCGCCGGGGCGGGTGCCCGCAGGCCCAGGAGCACCAGGCAGAGGGTCAGGCACGCCGTCAGGAGCGCGGCCGTTCTCCGGCGGGGCGTCAGCATCGGTGTCCCCTTACCTTGTTACGGGCGAGTAGCGCGGGCGATGCGCGCATCGTCGTGCCTGTCGGTACAGAAATCCACCCCCGTGCAGCACCCCTCGCCCCCTGCGGCGCACCCCGGCCGGAGCAGTTCAACGGGCGCTATGCCCCATTCGCCCGAGAAGATATGGAGTGCAAACCGGCAGCCGCCGGTCTTCTTGCGTCAGCGCTCTCGGGAGGATCTGCCGTGACCGTCAGTCTTGAGCAGTTGCGCCGTTGCCACGTCGCCGTCGACCTCGGGGCCGCCAGGACCCGCGTCTACGTCAAGGGCGCCGGCCTCGTCGTGGACGAACCCAGCGTCGCCGCCGTCAACACCCGCACCGGCGCGCTCATCGCCGTCGGCACCTTCGCCGAGCGGATGACCGGCCGCACGCCCGACTACATCCGCGTGGTCCGCCCCGTCTCCGGCGGCACCGTCGTCGACATCGACATGGCCCAGCGGATGCTGCGCCACCTGCTCGGCGAGAAGCTGCGGCGCGCCCTGCGCCGCAAGCCCCGGCTGCGGGCCGCCGCCTGCACCCCGTACGACGCCGACCCGCTCGCCCAGCGCGCCGCCGTGGAGACCCTGGTCGGGCTCGGAGCCCGGCACGTCGAACTCGTCGACACCCTGATCGCGGCGGCCGTCGGCTGCGGCCTGCCCGTGGAGCAGCCGACCGCGACGATGATCATGGTCTGCGGGGCCGCGGCCACCCAGGTCGCCGTCCTCTCCCTCGGCTCGATCGTCACCGCCGAGCGGATCCCCGTCGGCGGCGAGGCCATCGACCACGCCGTCGTCCAGCACCTGCGCCACGCCCACGAGCTGATGCTGCCCAGCCAGGCCGTCCGGCCGCTCCAGCTGGCCCTGTCCGGCAACGGCATCACCGCCGGGGGCCCCGCCTCCACCCTCATCCACGGCCGCGACGTGTCCACCGGGCTCGCCCGCTCCGTCCACGTCGACACCGCCGCCGTCCGCGACGCCATCCACACCCCGCTGACCGCCGTCCTCGACGGCATCGGCAAGGTGCTGCGGGACTGCCCGCCCGACCTGGTGGCCGACCTGACGGACCGGGGAATCATGATGGTGGGAGGCAGCGCCCTGCTGCCCGGCCTGGACCAGATGCTGCGCGACGCCACCGGCATGCCCGTCGCCATCGCGGAGAGGCCGGACGTGTGCGCCGTGCTCGGGCTCGGCAAGATGCTCGAAGGGAAGATCGCCCCGATGGTCCTCAACCCGCTGTCCAAATGACCCCCGACCAGGGGGCCGGCCTCCCCGTCCTGTTGGAGGCGGTCCTCGGCGTCGGCTCGGAGCCGGAGCTGCGCACCACGCTCCAGCACCTCGCGGACTCGGCCGCCGAACTGTGCGGCGCCCGGTACGCGGCGCTCGGGGTCGTCGACCCCGAGCGCATCGCGCTGACCGGGCTGTACACGGCCGGGATGGGCGAGGCGGAGCGCGCCGCGATCCTCCGCCTGCCCGAGGGCCGGACCGGGCTGCTCGGCACCCTTGTCGGCGACCCGCGCCCGCTGATGCTGGACGACCTGACGAAGGACCCGCGCTCGGCCGGCTTCCCGACCGGCCACCCGCCCGTGCGCAGCTTCCTCGGCGTCCCGATCCGGGTCCACACGGAGGTCTTCGGCTACCTCTGCCTCACCGGGAAGCAGGACGGCGGCCCGTTCCTGCCCGAGGACCTCGCCCTGGTGCGGGTCCTCGCCTCGCAGGCGGGCATAGCCATCGGCAACGCCCGCCTGCACGAGACCGCCCGCCGCCGGGAGCGCTGGATCGAGGGCGCGGCCGCCGTCACCACCGCCCTGCTGGCCGGACGGCCGGCCGCCGACGCGCTGATGTGCGTGGCCGAGCGGGCCCGGCTGCTCGCCGACGCGGCCGCCGGGGTGATCCTCCAGCCGACCCGCGAAGGCGGCATGGAGATCGTGTCCGCCTCCACGCACGGCGACCCCGGCGACCTCGTCGGCACCACCATCGCGCCCGGTTCGGCGGTCCTGGAACAACTGCTGGGGGGCGAACCGGTGTTCATCGAGGACTCCGCGACCGACCCGCGGATGACGACGCACGTGCGCGAGCGCTTCGGCCCGAGCATGATGCTGCCGCTGCAGAGCGGCGGGCAGCTGATCGGCACCCTCGCCCTGCCGCGGGCGCGCGGCGGCCGGCCGTACGACGCCGTGGACCGGCTGCTGGCCTCGCAGTTCGCCTCCCAGGCCGCGCTGGCCCTGGTCCTGGCCGATGCGCAGCACGACCGGGAGCAGCTCGCCGTCTACGAGGACCGCGACCGGATCGCCCGGGACCTGCACGACCTGGTGGTCCAGCGGCTGTTCGCGACGGAGATGATGCTGGAGAGCACCAAGAAGCGGTCGGCGGCCGCCGCGTCCGCGGACACCGTCGGCGAGGAGATCGCCCGCGCCGTGGACGAGCTGGACTCCACCATCCAGGAGGTCCGCACCGCCATCTTCGCCCTCCAGCAGCCGCCGACCGACGCACCGGCGACCTTCCGCGGCCGGGTGCTGCGCGAGACCCGCGGCGCCGCGGTCCTGCTCGGCTTCGCCCCGTCGGTGCACTTCGCGGGGGCGGTCGACGCCCTGATACCCGACCCGGTGGCCAAGGACCTGCTCGCGGCCCTGCGCGGCGCCCTGGCCGCGGCCCACCGCCGCGCCGAGGTCACCTCCATCGAGGTGGAGGTGGACGCCGCCCCGGACCGGGTCCGCCTGACCGTCACGGACGACGGCCGCACGCGCACGGGTGCCCGCGGGACGACGCTGACCTGGGACGCGGCACTCTAAGGGAGACCGCCGCCGGGCGGGCGGCCGGCGGCCCGCAGTGCGATCCGGGTGCTGGACTGGGCCACGCCCGCCTCCCGCTTGAGGCGGCGCAGCAGGGTGTCGAGTGCGGCCGGGTCGGCGGCCCGGGCCCGTACGAGGTAGTCGTACTCCCCGGTCACGTGGACCACCTCGGTGATCCCCGGCAGGGCGGCCGCCTTCTGCTCGAACTCCTCGTTGGTGGTGTCCTGGCGCAGGGTCAGGTCGATGAAGACGACGAGCCCGCCGCGGGTGTCGGCGGCCGGATCGACGACGACGGTGAACCCCCGGATGACCCCCTCGCGCCGCATCCGCCGGACCCGGTCGGCGGCGGCGTTGGCACTGAGCCCGACGCGGACGCCGAGGTCCCGGTACGAGATCCGCGCATCCCGCTGCAGGATGCCGAGGATTTCCCTGTCGAGGCGGTCCATGCCGCGATTCTCGCAGTCACGGCCGATATCCGCCGCCGCGCCCGCCGCGGGGCACCGCACGCTGCCGTCCATGACGGAACTACTGACTCCCGCCTTGGCGGGCACGGTCGCGGGGCTGGGCGTGGCGATGCCGATGGGCGCGATGAGCGTGCTGCTGCTCCAGGAGGCGATGCGCGACCGCCGCACCGCCGTCGCCGCGGGGGCCGGGGTCGCGGTGGTCGACCTCGGCTACGCGGCCCTGGCCACGGCGGTGGGCCCCTGGATCGCCTCCCGCGTGAGCCCGGTCGAAGCCTGGATCCGCCTGATCGCAGCGGCGGCCCTCCTCGCGATCGCGGCCCGCGGCCTGTACGGAGCGACCCGCGCGACCGCCCCCGCCCCACCGGCTGGCCCCCCGGGCGACCCTTCGCCCGGGGCCGACGCCGGGGCCGGATCCCAGGCCCGGACCGGATCCGACGCCCGATCCGCGTCCGACGCCGGGACCGGATCCGGGGTCAGGGACGCGGCCGGGCCCGGGGCCGGGGCCGGATCCGGGGCTGAGACCGGATCCGGGGCCGGGCCCGGGGCCGCAGCCGCTGTCCTTCCGGCCGCAGTGGCCGGGATCCGGCCCGGCCGTACCCGACGCGCCGGCGGGGCGGGCAGGGCGTTCGGGCGGTACGTCGGGCTCACCGCCGTGAACCCCACCACCGCCCTCTACTTCGCCGCCCTCACCACCGCCCAGGCCGCCGCCCTCGACACCGCCGCGGCCGCCGGCGCCTTCGTCACGGGGGTCGCCGTCGCCTCGCTCCTGTGGCAGCAGGCCCTCGTCGCCCTCGGCGCCCTCGCCGGCCGCAGGATCCCGCCCGAGGTCCGGACGTGGACCTTCCGCCTCGGCTACGGGCTCGTCGCGGTCTATGCCGTGAAGATCGCCCTCCCCCTGCCCTAGACCCGGCACCGCCCCTATGACCTCCGACAAGATCCAAAACTGGCGGGTTCACCCCCTAGGGTGAGCCCGTGACGACGACCCGCCTCTCGGCCCGCGCGGCCATCGCCTCCGTGACCGACCCCGGCAGCTTCGCCGAACTGCCCGCGCCCCGCTGGGACTCGGCCCCCGACGGGCCCCTGGGCTGGACCGGCTACGACGCCTCCCGTGCCCGCGCCGCGGACCGGACCGGCGAGCAGGAGTCCGTGGTCATCGGCACCGCCCTGATCGGCGGCCGCCGGGCGGCCGTCATCTCCTTCGAGTTCGGCTTCCTCGGCGGCTCCCTCGGCGAACGCACCGGAGACCGGCTCGAAGCCGCGTACACCCACGCTCGCGAGCACCGCCTCCCCCTGGTCTCCCTGATCGCCACCGGCGGCTCCCGCATGCAGGAGGGCATGCTCGCACTGACCCAGCTCCAGCGCGTGGCCCGCCAGTGCGTCCTGACGCGGGCGGCCGGACTCCCCCAGATCGCCGTGCTCCGCGACCCCACCACCGGCGGCGGCTGGGCCACCCTCGGCGCCGGGGCGGACGTCGTGCTCGCGCTCCCGGGCGCGCAGGTCGGCTTCGCCGGGTCCCGGGTGCGGCCCGCGGACGCCGACCCGGCGGCGTACACCGCGGAGGGGCAGTTCGCCGCCGGGCACGTCGACGCCGTCGTGCCGCCCGCCGAGCTGCCGGGCGTCGTGGCCGACTGGCTGCGCGTGCTGGCCGCGCCCCGCTCCGCCGAGCCGGTCGATCCGCCGGCCGCGCTCGCCGACGCCGCGCCACCGGCCGGCGGCTGGGACGCCGTACGACAGGCCCGGCACCCCGCCCGGCCGCACGCCGAGGCCTACCTCGACGCGTACTTCTCGCTGCGGCTGCCGCTGTCCGGCGACCGGGCGGGCGGCACGGACCCCGGCATGCTGTGCGGCCTCGGGCTGCGCGAGGGCCGGGCCGTCGCGTACGCCGCCCAGTGCGGCACGGCGACCCGCCCGGCCGGATACCGCACGGCCGCCCGCGTGATCCGCCTCGCGGACCGCCTCGGGATCCCCGTCCTGACCCTGGTGGACACCCCCGGCGCGGCCAACGACGCCGCGGCCGAGCACGCGGGGGCGGGCGCGGCCATCGCCGACACGTTCGCCGCGGTCGCGGCGGCCGCGGTGCCGGTGACCACGCTCCTGATCGGCGAGGGCGGCTCCGGCGGGGCCCTGGCCTTGGCCGCGCCCGGCAACACCTGGGTCACGCCCGACAGCTACTTCTCCGTCATCGCCCCCGAGCTGGCCGCGGCCATCCTCAAGCGCCCCCCGTCCGAGGCCCCGGCCACGGCCGACCAACTCCGCATCCGTCCCCAGGACCTGGTCACCCTGGGCGTGGCCCGCGGCATCGTCACCCGCCGCCCCCGGGCGTAGACCCGGCGCACGTCCGGCAACCGGACTCCGTCCGGGGAGCCCCGCTCACGCGACGCCGGCGTGGCCGGGCCTGCCGGCGCGGGCGAAGGCGCCGGGGCCGGTGCCCACGTACCTCCGGAAGTGCCGGGTCAGGTGGGCCTGGTCGTAGAACCCGGCGGCGACGGCCGCCCCGGCCGGTCCCGCCCCGGCGAGCAGCAGCCGCCGGGCCAGCCCCACCCGCAGCCCCGTCAGGTACGCGTGCGGCGGCAGCCCGAAAGCACGGCGGAAGCTGCGGATCAGGTGCGTGGGGTGGACCCCGCCCAGCACGGCCGAGGCCTCGGCCAGCGTGATCCCCTCCACCACCCGGGCGTCGAGCAGTTCACGCAGCCGGACCGCGGTCCCGCGCCCCCGGGCCGGATCCGGCCCGGGGCCGGGCGGACGCCCCGCCAGCCGCTCCCGCAACCGCTCCCCCACGAACGCCAGCCGCGATTCCGCCTCGAACCGCTCGGCCGGCGCGTCCGGCCCGCCCAGCGCCAGGTGCAGCCCGTGCACCCGTTCCCGCAGCGCCCCGTCGAGCAGCAGCGGCGCATCCACGGCGGCCCCGGCCAGGCGCTCCGGCAGCAGCGTCGTGTCGAGGTAGAGCACGCGCTTGCGGAAGCCCGCCTCGGTGACGGTCCGGCCGTCGTGGACGACGCCGGGCGGCAGTAGAACCACCGCGTCCGAGACCCCGATCCCGTGCCGCTCGCGGTCCAGTGCGAAGTCGACGCGCCCGCCGTCGAGGACCATCAGCGCCCACGTGTCGTGGACATGGGCCGGGTAGGCGTGGTCGGTGAACCGGGCGTGGAACACCTCGGCGATGCCGGGAACATGCGGCTGCCAGGCGGAGACGGTGCTGCGCGGGCGTATCGCGGCCATGTCAGGAACGTACAAGACCGGCCCGCCCCGGCCCCGCCACTCTGCCCCCATGAAGACCACGAACGCACCGACCGCCGCACCAACCGACTCACCGGCGAACGCACCGCACCCGGCGCCGCAGCCGGTGGACATCGCCCGGATCCTGTCCGGGTTCGACGAGCCGTGGGCCCCGCGCCGCATCGCCCGCGTCAACGACTACGAGGTCAAGGCCGCCAAGCTCCGGGGCGCCTTCGTCTGGCACGCCCACGAGGACACCGACGAGCTGTTCCTCGTGGTCAGCGGCACGCTCACGATCCGCCTGCGCGACGGCGACGCCGACGGCGGCGCCGCCGACACCGAGGTCGTGCTCGGGCCGGGCCAGCTGTACGTCGTACCGCGCGGGGTGGAGCACTGCCCGGTCGCGGACGAGGAGGTGTCCATCCTGCTGTTCGAGCCGACCGGCACGGTCAACACCGGCACCGCGGGCGGCGACCGCACCCGCGAACCCGTGGACGCCTAGTGCTGCGACCGGAAAGGTTCACCGGGTCGCAGCACTAGCGGACGCCCGCCCCGGCTACGCCTGTGGCGAGCGGGCGTCGTAGCGGGCGAAGCCGGGCCAGCGCAGGGCGAGCAGGCCCAGCACCAGCACGCACGCGAGGCCACCGCCGGTGATCGCCACGGCCGGGGAGGCGAGGTCGGCGGCGGTCCCGGCGAGGAAGTCGCCGAGCCGGGGGCCGCCGGCGACCACCACGATGAAGACGCCCTGGAGGCGCCCGCGCATCTCGTCCGGGGTGGCGGACTGCATCATCGTGGAGCGGAAGACCATCGAGATGGTGTCCGACCAGCCGGCCAGCGCCAGGAAGAACAGCCCGAGCCACAGGTTCCGGGTCAGGCCGAACACGGCGATGGCCAGGCCCCAGGCTGCGACGGCCAGCAGGATGGCCAGCCCGTGCCGGCGGATCCGGCCCTGCCAGCCGGAGAAGAGGCCGCCCAGCAGCGCCCCGACCGCGGGGGCGGCGACGAGCAGGCCGACGGTGCGGGCGTCGCCGCCGTACCAGAGCACGGCGATGGCCGGGAACAGCGCCTTGGGCTGGGCCAGCACCATGGCGGCGAGGTCGGAGAAGAAGGTCATCCGGATGTTGGGCCGGGTCCCGAGGAAGCGCAGGCCGTCGAGGACGGAGGCCCGCCCCCGCTTGCCGCCCTCCCGGTCGGGCAGCATCGCCGGCAGCCGCCACATCGCGTAGAGCGAGGCGCAGAAGGTGACGGCGTCGATGAGGTACGCGGCCTGGTAGCCGGCCCAGCCGACGACCAGCCCGCCGAGCATGGGGCCGATCATCGTGCCGGAGGTCATCGTGACCGAGTTCAGGGCGTTGGCGGCGGGCAGCTGTTCGGCGGGCAGCAGCCGGGGGATCATGGCGGAGCGGGCGGGCCCGGCGAGGGCGCCGCACACGGCCTGGAGCGCGACGATCGTGTACAGCAGCCAGACCCGGTGGTATTCGAGCAGCGCGGCTGCGGCCAGCACCACCGACAGGGCGGCGAGGCCGGCCGAGCTGTACAGGCCGAGCCTGCGCCGGTCGACGGTGTCGGCGATGGCCCCGCCGTAGAGCCCGAAGACGACGAGCGGGACGAGGGTGAACAGTCCGACGAGTCCGACGGCGAAGCTGGAGCGGGTGATGGCGTAGACCTGGAGCGAGATCGCGAGCGCGGTCATCGCCTGGCCGATCCAGGAGATGGTTCCGCCGACCCACAGCCGCCGGTAGTGGGCCGAGCTGCGCAGCGGGGTGAGGTCGGCGAGTATGCGCGTCGGGCGCCGGGTCGGCGTGCTCGTTCCAGTCACAGCGGATGATAACCGGCGGCCCGGCTGCGGCCTGAGAGCCATTCACGCCGTTCACGCACCCGCAACAGTCGCCCCACCGGGACCCGGCGTACCGGAGCGGCCGGATCCTTGCCGTGAACGCGCCACTGGCCACCGACATTTGACTGAATCGGCGTGCGCTCCCCGCCCGCTGCTCGGCTCATGATGAAAAGACTCGTATGTCCAGGGAGGCGTAGTGATCGAACCTGGCAACAGCACCACGAGCACCGGCAACGCGGACAACGAAGTCCCCTCTGTCACCACCGTTCCCGTCCCCCGCACGGCTCCGCTGACGGTCGGGGTCGAGGAGGAGTTCCTCCTCGTCGACGCCCGCACCTTCCGGGTGGTCCCGGCCGCCCCGCTCGTCCTCGAGACCGCCGCAGGCCTGCCCGCCGAAGTGCATGCCGAGGGCACCCGCTACCAGGTGGAGATCTCCACCCCCGTCGCCGACTCGGCGCCGAAGCTGCGCGAGGAGCTGGCCGCCCTGCGGCGCACCCTGTCCCGGGCGGCCCGCGCGCACGGCTGCCGGCTGCTGGCCGCTCCCTCGCCGGTCGTGGCCGTGGAGCAGCCCCTGCACCTGACCGACGACGAGCCGCGCCAGCGGGAGCAGCACCGCCGCTTCGGCGCGCTCACCGACACGCTCGTCTCGTGCGGCCGCCACATCCACGTCGGCACCTTTGACGTGGACACGGCCGTAGCCGTGTCCAACAGGGTCAGACCATGGCTGCCGACCCTGATCGCCCTGGCCGCCAATTCGCCGTTCTGGGGCGGCCGGGACACGGGGCACGCCAGCTGGCGGTCGATGGCCTGGTCGGGCTGGCCTTCGGCGGGGCTGCCCCCGCACTTCACCTCCACCGCCCACTTCCGGCTCGCCGTGCAGACGCTGCTCCACTCGGGGGCCGCCCTGGACACCAAGATGGTCTACTGGGACCTCCGCCCGTCCGGACACTGGCCGACGCTCGAGATCCGGGCGCCCGACATGTCCCCGGACATCGACACGGCCATCCTCCAGGCCGAGCTGGTCCGCGCACTGGTGGCCACCGTCCTGCAGGACATCGCCGAGCACCGGGCGGAGCCCGCGGTACGGGACGACGTCCTGCGCCTGGCGCGCTGGCGGGCGGCCCACGACGGCCTGGAGGGCTTCGGCCTCGACCCGTACACCGGAGCGGAGCTCCCGGCGGCGGACCTCGCCGAGGCCCTGCTGGACCGGGTCGCCCCGCAACTGGCGGCCTCCGGCGAGCTGGACCACGCGGCGAAGACCATGGGCGGCCTGCTGCGCGACGGCTCGGGCGCCCACCGCCAGCGCAGGGCCTTCGCCCGCCGGCAGAACCTGACGGACGTCCTGCACCACCTGGCCGACGAAACGGAGAACTTCTAGACCGGGCTCAGACCGGCAGACCCCCCGGCGGACCCTTCCCACGCAGACCGCCGGGGCTCTGCCCGGCCTCACCACAGCACGTGCAGTCGCTCGGGAACCCGTTTGATGTTGCCCGTACGCCAGACCAGCTGGTCGGCGCCGAGGGCCGGCCGCAGGCCGGGCAGGCGTTCCAGCAGCGCGCCCAGGGCCTGCGCCGCATGGACGCGGGAGACCGCCGAGGCCGGGCGGTAGTGGCGGCCCGCCCCCGGCCCCACGCGACCGGCCTGTGACAACGGCCACAACCGTCCCACCCCGCACCCGAATTCCCCGGAAAACGCCGAAGCCGCAGGTGCGATCGTTTCTGCACCTGCGGCTTGCGGTGGGGCGGGTGGGACTCGAACCCACGGCCGACGGATTATGAGTCCGCTGCTCTAACCGGCTGAGCTACCGCCCCTTCTCGGCGTGGCGCGTACACCTGTGCGCGCCGTCTGCCGCAGCATAGCCGCTCATACGATCTCCTGCCTCGGGTGGGCCCGCATGATCGGCTGCGCCTGCTGAAGGAGACCGGTTTTCGGGCTGCCCGGTTCCAGGAGCAGGGCAAAAAAAGAAGAGGACCCGCTCGGGGTCCCCTTCCGTCCGCTCCCCCGACTGGACTCGAACCAGTAACCTGCCGGTTAACAGCCGGCTGCTCTGCCAATTGAGCTACAGGGGATCGCGCTCCCCCGACTGGACTCGAACCAGTAACCTGCCGGTTAACAGCCGGCTGCTCTGCCAATTGAGCTACAGGGGATTGCTGCGTTGCGCCGAACGACCCACCTCCGGCCTTGGCCAGGGGGCGAGCGCCCGTTGCGAGTCATAGATTAGCGCAAGCAGGGGGGTGCTCCGCCAATCGGTATTGATCGCAGGCCGGGCACCACACGACGAAGGGTGACAGGCATGCGGTACAAGGTCACGTTCGTGGTCGGACTGGCCCTCGGGTACGTGCTCGGCACGCGCGCCGGACGCGAGCGGTACGAGAAGCTGAAGAAGTCGGCGCGGGACCTCGCGCAGAACCCGGTGGTGCGGAACGCGGCCGAGACCGCCGGGCAGACCGGCCGGCAGGTCGCGGGCAAGGCGTTCACCGCGGTCGGCGACCGGGTCGGGCACGCGGTGCCCGCCTCGCTGGCCGGACGGGTGCGCGGGCTGCGCGACCGGGCCGGCTCCGGCGCCGACGACGACTGGGGCACGAGCAACACCTGACGGCCCTGGCCGGCCCCGGCCGGCCCTGGTTCCCACGGGATCCGCCGCCCCGCGGGCTGCGGGTCCCGGCCCGCCGTGCGGCAGAATTCTCCGCATGGGGATAGTCGCCGGGCTGGACAGCTCTTCCGCCTTCACTCGCATCGTCGTCTGCGACACCGACACGGGTGCCGTACTGCGCCAGGGCTACGCGCCCCATCCGCAGCCGGCGGGTGATCCCGAGAGCGTCCATCCCCACGAGACCGACCCGCAGGCCTGGCTGCTCTCGCTCGGCGAGGCCGCCGGCAACGGGCTCCTCGAAGGGGTCCAGGCCATAGGCGTCTCCGCGCAGCAGCACGGGCTGCTCCCCCTGGACGCGCAGGGGGCCCTGGTCCGCCCCGCCCTCGTCGGCAACGACAAGCGCGCCCAGGTCGCCGCCGCCGACCTCACCGAGGCGCTCGGCGGCCGGCAGGCCTGGGCCGAGGCCGTCGGGTCCGTCCCGCAGGCCGCGCAGCCGGTGGCCAAGCTCGCCTGGCTCGCCCGCAACGAGCCGGACGCG
This sequence comes from Streptomyces sp. NPDC046876, assembly GCF_040645035.1. Taxonomy (NCBI): domain Bacteria; kingdom Bacillati; phylum Actinomycetota; class Actinomycetes; order Kitasatosporales; family Streptomycetaceae; genus Streptomyces; species Streptomyces sp. NPDC046876. Next base: position 84,742 of record NZ_JBEYXK010000007.1, read on the forward strand.
GCCCGGCGGACCGCGGTGCTCATGTCCCCGCACGACTGGCTGGTCTGGCAGCTGCTGGGCCGGCCCGCCCGGCGGACCACCGACCGCGGCGGCGCCTCCGGCACCGGGTACTGGTCCGCCGCCACCGGCGCCTACCGCCCCGACCTGGTCGAGCTGGCCCTCGGGCACATGGCGCTGCTGCCCGAGGTCCTCGCGCCGGCCGAGGCCGCCGGGATGACCCCGGAGGGGCTGCTGATCTCCGCCGGCACCGGCGAGACCATGGCCGCCGCGCTCGGCCTCGGCCTCGGCCCCGGCGACGCGGTGGTGTCGCTGGGCGCCTCCGGCTCGGTGATGGCCGTGCACCACGAGGCGCTGACGGAGCCGGGCGGCCTGATCACCTCCCTCGCCGACGCCGGCGGCATGCACCTGCCGGTGGTGAACACCTCCAACGCCGTACGCGCCCTGCGCGGCACCGCCGAGCTGCTCGGCACCGATCTGGAGGGGCTGTCCGACCTCGCGCTGAAGTCGACGCCGGGCGCGCACGGCCTCGTCCTCCTGCCGTACCTCGAGGGGGAGCGCACGCCGAACCTGCCGCACACCGCCGGAACGCTGACCGGGCTGCGCCGGGACTCCATGAAGCCGGAGCACCTGGCACGGGCCGCGTTCGAGGGCATGCTGTGCGGGCTGGCGGACGCGCTCGACGTGCTGCGCACGCGCGGGGTCGAGATCCGCCGGGTGTTCCTGCTGGGCGCGGCGGCCGAGCTGCCCGCCGTACAGGCCGCGGCCCCGGGGCTGTTCGGTACGCAGATCGTCGTGCCGGCGCCGGCGGACTACGCGGCGCTCGGCGCGGCACGGCAGGCGGCATGGGCCCTCGGGGTGCAGCAGGGGACGCTGGCCCCGCACACCCCGCCGGTGTGGCCGGGTCCGGCGGCGCAGCTCTTCGAGCCGGACGAGGAGTACCCGGCCTGGCAGGCGGTGCGCCAGCAGTACGTCGCCACGCGCGAGCAGATCCACCCGGGCGCATTCCAGGCGTAGGTCCCGTACGGGCGGGGCGGGCCGGGGTCCTGGGCGCCGTGCCCTGCGGTCTACTCCTTTTGACCGGGCTTTGCGAAAACCGGTGGGGATTGCACGCAGCGTTGGCCGAAGATGGGTCGAACCCCCTCGACCGTTCCCACGGAGCCTGCGCGTGCTCATACGACTTCTGCGGACCCATCTGGGTCCGTACCGCAAACCGATCGCCCTACTGGTCCTGCTGCAACTGCTGCAGACCAGTGCGAGCCTCTACCTGCCCACGCTGAACGCCGACATCATCGACAAGGGTGTCGTCAACGGCGACACCGGCTACATCCTGCGCTTCGGTGCGCTGATGCTCGGCGTCTCCGTCGTCCAGCTGGCCTGCAACATCGGCGCCGTCTACTACGGCGCCCGCACCTCGGCGGCCCTCGGCCGCGACGTCCGCGCCGCCGTCTTCGACCGCGTGCAGAGCTTCTCCGCGCGGGAGCTCGGCCAGTTCGGCGCGCCGTCGCTCATCACCCGTACGACCAATGACGTACAGCAGATCCAGATGCTGGTGCTGATGACCTTCACCCTGATGGTCTCGGCACCGATCATGTGCATCGGCGGCATCGCCATGGCGCTCTCGCTCGACGTGAAGCTGTCGGGCGTGCTGCTGGCCGTCGTGCCCGTCCTCGGCCTGTCGGTCGGCGCGATCGTGTGGCGCACGCGGCCGCTGTTCCGTCAGATGCAGCAGCGCCTGGACGTGGTGAACCGGGTGCTGCGCGAGCAGATCACCGGCAACCGCGTGATCCGCGCGTTCGTCCGGGACGCGTACGAGAAGGAGCGCTTCCGCGGCGCGAACACCGACCTGACGGACGTCTCCCTCGCCTCCGGCCGGCTGCTCGCGCTGATGTTCCCCACCGTCATCGTGGTCGTGAACATCTCCAGCGTCGCCGTCATCTGGTTCGGCGCGATGCGCATCGACGGCAACGGCATGGAGATCGGCCAGCTGACGGCCTTCCTCGCCTACCTGATGCAGATCGTGATGGCCGTGATGATGGCCACCTTCATGTTCATGATGGTGCCGCGCGCCGAGGTCTGCGCCGAGCGCGTCCAGGAGGTCCTGGACACCGAGTCCAGCGTGGTCCCGCCGGCCGAGCCGATCCGCGAGCTCTCCCTCACCGGCGTGCTCGAACTGCGCGGCGCCGACTTCCACTACCCGGGCGCCGAGGCCCCCGTCCTGCGCGGGGTCGACCTCGTGGCCCGGCCCGGCGAGACCACCGCGGTCATCGGCTCGACCGGCAGCGGCAAGTCGACGCTGCTGGGCCTGGTCGCCCGGCTGTTCGACGCGACCGGCGGCCACGTGCTCGTCGACGGCGAGGACGTCCGCTGGCTCGACCCCGAGCTGCTGGCCACGACGGTCGGCCTGGTGCCGCAAAAGCCGTACCTCTTCTCCGGGACCGTCGCCTCCAACCTGCGCTACGGGCAGCCCGACGCCACGGACGAGGAGCTGTGGCACGCACTGGAGGTGGCGCAGGCGGCGGAGTTCGTCTCCGCGCTCGAAGGCGGCCTCGACGCGCCGATCACCCAGGGCGGAACCAATGTCTCCGGCGGCCAGCGCCAGCGCCTGGCCATCGCCCGCACGCTCGTGCAGCGCCCGGAGATCTACCTGTTCGACGACTCCTTCTCGGCCCTGGACTACGCGACGGACGCGGCACTGCGCGCGGCGCTGTCCCGCGAGACCGAGGACGCGACGGTGGTCATCGTCGCCCAGCGCGTCGCCACGATCCGCGACGCCGACCGGATCATCGTGCTCGACGAGGGCCGGGTCGTGGGCGAGGGGCGCCACCACGAGCTGATGGCGGACAACGAGACCTACCGGGAGATCGTGCTCTCCCAGCTGACGGAGGCGGAGGCCGCATGAGCGGGCCCGGAGGACGGATGATGATGGGGCCGGCCCAGCGGTCCCTGGACTTCAAGGGCTCGGGCAAGCGGCTGCTGCGGCAGATCGCACACGACCGGGCCAAACTGTGGGGCATGGTCGCCGCCGTCTTCGGCAGCGTCACCTGCACCGTGATCGGACCGAAGATCCTCGGGCACGCCACCGACCTGGTCTTCGCGGGGATCGTCGGCCGGCAGATGCCGGAGGGGATCACCAAGCAGCAGGCCCTGGAGGGCTTGCGCGCCAAGGGCCAGGACGGCATGGCGGACATGCTGGCGGGCACCGACTTCACCCCCGGCCGGGGCATCGACTTCGGTGCGGTCGGGGTCGTGGCGCTGTGGGCGCTGGTGGTCTTCACCCTGGCGGGCCTGCTGATGCTGGTCGGCACGCGGCTGTCGAACCACATCATGAACGGCACCGTGTTCCGGATGCGCGAGGAGCTCCAGGACAAGCTGGCGCGGCTGCCGCTGTCGTACTTCGACCGGCAGAAGCGCGGCGAGGTGCTCAGCCGGGCCACGAACGACATCGACAACATCGGGCAGACGCTCCAGCAGACGATGGGCCAGCTGCTCAACTCGCTGCTGACGATCGTCGGCGTGCTCGCCATGATGTTCTGGATCTCGCCGCTGCTGGCGCTGGTCGCACTGGTGACGATCCCGGTGTCGGTGGTCGTCGCGGCGAAGATCGGCAAGAAGTCCCAGCCGCAGTTCGTGGCGCAGTGGAAGTCCACGGGTGCGCTGAACGCGCACGTCGAGGAGATGTACTCGGGCCACACGCTGGTGAAGGTCTTCGGCCGGCAGAAGGAGTCCGCGGCGGTCTTCGCCGAGCAGAACGAGGCGCTGTTCCGGGCCTCGTTCAAGGCGCAGCTGGTCAGCGGCATCATGCAGCCGGTGATGTTCTTCGTCTCGAACATCAACTACGTGCTGGTGGCGGTCGTCGGCGGTCTGCGGGTGGCCTCGGGCAGCCTGTCGATCGGTGACGTACAGGCCTTCATCCAGTACTCGCGCCAGTTCTCGATGCCGCTGACGCAGGTGGCGTCGATGGCGAACCTGGTGCAGTCCGGCGTGGCCTCTGCGGAGCGGGTGTACGAGCTGCTCGACGCGCAGGAGCAGGAGCCGGACAGCGAGGTCCCCGAGCGCCCGGAGACGGTCCGCGGACAGGTCACGCTCGACAAGGTGGCGTTCCGCTACGAGCCGGACAAGCCGCTGATCGAGGACCTGTCGCTGACCGTGGAGCCCGGCCAGACGGTCGCGATCGTCGGCCCGACCGGCGCCGGCAAGACCACGCTGGTGAACCTGCTGATGCGGTTCTACGAGGTCACCGGCGGCCGGATCGCCCTCGACGGGGTGGACATCGCGAAGATGACCCGCGAGGAACTGCGCGGCGGGATCGGCATGGTGCTGCAGGACACCTGGCTGTTCGGCGGCACGATCGCGGAGAACATCGCCTACGGCGCCTCGCGCGAGGTCACGCGCGCCGAGATCGAGGAGGCGGCGCGGGCGGCCCACGCGGACCGGTTCATCCGCACCCTGCCGGACGGCTACGACACGGTGCTCGACGACGAGGGCGCGGGCGTCAGCGCCGGTGAGAAGCAGCTGATCACCATCGCGCGGGCGTTCCTGTCGGACCCGGTGATCCTGGTGCTCGACGAGGCCACCAGCTCGGTCGACACCCGTACCGAGGTGCTGATCCAGAAGGCGATGGCGCGGCTCGCGCACGGCCGCACGTCGTTCGTCATCGCGCACCGGCTCTCCACCATCCGCGACGCGGACGTGATCCTGGTGATGGAGAACGGCTCGATCGTCGAGCAGGGCACGCACGAGGAGCTGCTGATCGCGCAGGGCGCGTACGCGCGCCTGTACGAGGCGCAGTTCGCCCAGGCGGTCGCCGAGGTGGACTAGCCCCCGGACGGGGGCCGCGTGAGTGCGGGGGCGGAGTCCGGCCGGTGCCGGGCCCGCCCCCGCCGTGCGTCTGCGGTCACGGCACTAGTCGAGGTAGCCGCGCAGTTGGTCGGCGAAGGCGTGGTCGCGCAGCTTGCCGAGGGTCTTGGACTCGATCTGGCGGATGCGCTCGCGCGTCACGCCGAAGATGCGCCCTATCTCCTCGAGGGTGCGGGGCCTGCCGTCGGCCAGGCCGTAGCGCAGCTGGACCACCTTGCGCTCGCGCTCGCCGAGGGTCGACAGCACGGCCTCCAGGTGCTCGCGCAGCAGGAAGAACGCGGCGGACTCCATCGGGGATGCGGCGTCGCCGTCCTCGATCAGGTCGCCGAGGGCGACGTCGTCCTCCTCGCCGACGGGCGCGTGCAGCGAGACCGGCTCCTGAGCCAGGCGCAGCACCTCCAGCACCCGCTCGGGCGTCAGTTCCAGGTGGACGGCGACCTCTTCGGCGGTGGGCTCGTACCCGCGCTCCTGGAGCATGCGGCGCTGCACGCGCACCACGCGGTTGATGAGCTCCACGACGTGCACGGGCACGCGGATGGTGCGGGCCTGGTCGGCGAGGGCCCGCGACATCGCCTGGCGGATCCACCAGGTGGCGTAGGTGGAGAACTTGTAGCCGCGGGCGTAGTCGAACTTCTCGACGGCCCGGATGAGGCCGAGGTTGCCCTCCTGTACGAGGTCGAGCATGGTGAGCCCGCGGCCCACGTAGCGCTTGGCGACGGAGACGACGAGCCGCAGGTTCGACTCGATGAGCCGCCGCTTGGCCATCCGGCCCATGACGACGAGCCGGTCGAGGTCGAGGGCGAGCCGCAGGTCGAGGTCGGGGGTGTTGGCGAGCTTCTCCTCGGCGAAGAGCCCGGCCTCGACGCGGCGCGCGAGCTCGACCTCCTCGGCCGCGGTCAGCAGCGGGATCCTGCCGATCTCGCGCAGGTACTGGCGGAACAGGTCGGCGGACGGGCCCCCGGCGGCGCCGCTCTCGCCGCGTCCGCGCTGCTCCGGGGCCTGCTCGATCAGTTCCAGCACCTCGGGCTCGTCGTGCTCGTCGTGCTCGTCGTCCACGGCGTCGGGCGCTGCATCCGCTTCGCCCGGTGTCCCGGCCGCGGGCTCGACCCCCGGCCCGGTCTCGGGCTCTTCGCCCTCGACGGCCTGGGTGTCGTGCGCGGGCGGGCTCACGTTGACGGGCAGGATCCGGGTCTGCACGGGGGCGACCTCCAGGGCTCCGAGGACGGTGGCACCGCAATTCAGTGTGGGGTACGACACATCGCCGCCACGAGGGGCGTGCGAGCACTTTCTGGGACCGGTGCGTGACCGGATGGTTACCCGCCGCGGAGAACCCCGATGCGGATCGGACGCATGTCCGAGAAGATCGATTCCATGTCCGAGTACGAAACCCACATCACCGTGCGCTGCCCGGACCCGGCGGAGCTGGTCCGGCTGGAGGCCTGGGCCGGGGCCCGCGGGCTGAAGATGACCCACATCGTGCTGGCCCGGGGCCGGATGGTCTCGCAGCCGATGCTGACCCTGCGGGACCGCGGCGGCCACGAGGAGCTGGTGCCGCGGCTGCGGGCGGACGGCTTCGACCCGGTCCGGGTCAAGGTGGAGACGGTGCCGTGGACCGCGGACCGGCCGGGGCCGGGCGGCGGCTACTTCGAGCACCACCTGAAGCTGCTGCTCCCGGCCGGCCACGACCGGGCCCGCCTGGAGGCCCTGGTGGCCCCGCACGGGGCGCACCTGTCGTGGAACGCCCGCCGCGTACGGGCCGACGGCCGCCAGGAGCGCTTCGTCACCCAGCGGTGGCGGGGGCCCGCGGGCGCAGAGGGCGCGGCCGGAGCGGGTCGCGCCTGCGACGCGCTGGTCGCGGAACTCACGGCCGCCGGCCACGACATCGACGCGCAGGAGCGGGAGTTCGTGCTGTACGACAGCGACCTGTCGGTGGACGAGGGCTGGATCGAGGAGGGGAAGACCGCATGAGCGGCGGGGAGTGGAAGCCGTCGATTCCGGACGGGCCGTGGGGGAACGAGTCGCTGGGTGACCGCCTCCACCGGAAGATGGAGCTGCCGTACACGCTGACCGCCGGAGTCGGCGACGACGCCGCCCGGCACCGGGTGTTCGACCCGGCGCTGAAGCAGTTCGACGACGCGTACCGGCCGCTGGATCCGAGCATCGAGGACCCGGTGGTCCGCGAGGCCTGGCTGCGGGCCCGGCGCACCGCGATGGAAGTCGCCCTGCGTGCCGTGCACGACGCCGGATGGGCGCCCTCGCTGGTGCTGCGCGGCAGCATGCTCATGGCGCAGTGGTTCGGACCCGCGGCGCGGGAGCCGCACGACCTGGACTTCGTCGTCGTCCCGGCGGACTGGCGGATCGAGGAGGACCGCACCGGGCGGATGCTCGACGAGATCGCCGCGGCCGCCGAACGGCTCGCCGGGGGCTTGGACATGCCGGCCGGCGAGGCGGCGTCCGAGTACATCTGGACGTACGAGCGCGTGCCCGGCCGGCGGCTGGTGCTGCCCTGGTACGCGCCGGGACTGCCGGGCGGGCAGGTCCAGTTGGACTTCGTCTTCAACGAGCCGCTGCCGGCGGACCCCGAGCCGGTGGAGGTGGCCGGGGTCCCGCTGCTCGGCGCCACGCGCGAACTCTCCCTCGCGTGGAAGCTGATGTGGCTGGCCGGGGACCTCTACCCGCAGGGCAAGGACCTGTACGACGCGGTGCTGCTGGCGGAGGGCTGCACGCTGTCGCGCGAGCTGCTGGAGGAGGTGTTCCGGCTGTCCGGCGAGTTCGAGGTCGCGGGCATGGTGCCGCTCTCGCCCGCAACGTTCGACGGGTTCGCCGACACCGACTGGAGCGGCTTCCGGGCCGAGTACCCCTCGCTCGGCATCGACGAGCCGGGTCTCGTACGACGCCTGCTGGCCGCGGTGGAGCGGGTGTTCGCCTAGCGGGTGTTCGCTAGGGCACCGGTTCGACGCGGACCGCGCAGACCTTGAACTCCGGCATCCGGGAGACCGGGTCCAGGGCCGGGTTGGTCAGGGTGTTGGCGCGGCCCTCGCCCGGCCAGTGGAACGGCATGAACACCGTGTCCGCACGGATCGCGTCGGTGATGCGGGCCGGGGCGACGGCGCGGCCGCGGCGGGAGACGACCGCGAGCGGGGTGCCCTCGACGGCGCCCAGGCGGGCGGCCAGGCGGGGGTGGAGCTCCACGAACGGGCCGGGGGCCGCCGCGTTCAGCTCGTCCACCCGGCGGGTCTGGGCGCCGGACTGGTACTGGGCGACCACCCGGCCGGTGGTGAGCAGGATCGGGTACTCGGCGTCGGGGACTTCGGCCGCGTCCCGGTGGGAGACGGGTGCGAAGCGGGCCCGGCCGTCCTCGGTGGCGAACCGGTCCAGGAAGAGCCGGGGCTGCCCCGGGGAACCCTCGGGGCAGGGCCAGAAGACGCCCTGCTCGGTCTCGATGCGGGCGTAGGAGATGCCGGAGTAGTCGGCCGGGCCGCCGGCGGAGGCCCGGCGGAGTTCCTCGAAGACCTCCTCGGGGGCGGTCGGGAAGCCCTTCTCGATGCCGAGGCGGGCGGCGAGCCCGTGCAGGACCTCCAGGTCGCTGCGGACGCCCGGCGGCGGGCTCAGGGCGCGGCGGCGCAGCAGGACCCGGCCCTCCAGGTTGGTCGTGGTGCCGGTCTCCTCCGCCCACTGGGTGACGGGCAGGACCACGTCCGCGAGGGCCGCGGTCTCGGAGAGGACCACGTCGGCCACGGCCAGGAAGTCCAGGGAGCGGATGCGGTCCTCGACGTGGGCGGCCCGGGGGGCCGAGACCACCGGGTTGGAGCCCATGAGGAGCAGCGCCTTCACGTCCGTGCCGAGGGCGTCGAGGAGTTCGTACGCGCTGCGGCCCGGGCCGGGCAGGCTGTCGGGGTCGACGCCCCAGACCTCCGCGACGTGGGCGCGGGCGGCCGGGTCGGCGAGCTTGCGGTAGCCGGGGAGCTGGTCGGCCTTCTGGCCGTGCTCGCGGCCGCCCTGCCCGTTGCCCTGGCCGGTGAGGCAGCCGTAGCCGGAGAGCGGCCGGCCGGCCCGGCCGGTGGCCAGGCACAGGTTGATCCACGCACCGACGGTGTCGGTGCCCTTGGACTGCTGCTCGGGCCCGCGGGCGGTGAGCACCATGGCCGAGGACGGGGCGCAGAACAGGGAGACCGCCTCGCGGAGCTTCGGCACGGGGACGCCGGTGATCCGCTCGACCAGCTCCGGCCAGTGCGCCATGGCCGCCGCGCGGGCCTCCTCCCAGCCGGTGGTGCGCTCCGCGATGAACGCCTCGTCGGTGCGGCCCTCGGCGACGACCAGGTGCAGCAGGCCGAGGGCGAGCGCGAGGTCGGTGCCCGGGCGGGGGGCCAGGTGCAGGTCGGCGTGCTCGGCGGTGCGGGTGCGGCGCGGGTCGACGACGATCAGGGTGCCGCCGTTCGCCTTGAGCTCGGTGAAGTAGCGCAGGGCGGGCGGCATGGTCTCGGCCGGGTTCGAGCCGACGAGGATCACGCAGCCGGTGCGCGGGATGTCCTCCAGCGGGAAGGGCAGTCCGCGGTCGAGTCCGAAGGCCCGCTGGTGGGCGGCGGCGGCCGAGGACATGCAGAAGCGGCCGTTGTAGTCGATCTGGGAGGTGCGCAGCGCGACGCGGGCGAACTTGCCGAGCGCGTACGCCTTCTCGTTGGTGAGGCCGCCGCCGCCGAAGACGCCGACCGCGTCGGGGCCGTGGGCGTGGCGGGTGCGGGCGAGGCCCTCGGCGACGGCGTCGAGGGCCTCCTCCCAGGTGGCCGGCTCCAGCCGCCCGGCATGGGTGCGGATCAGCGGCTCGGTCAGGCGCACCCGGGAGGAGAGCACGGCGGGCGCGGTGCGGCCCTTGCCGCAGAGGGCGCCCCGGTTCACGGGGAAGTCGGCCCGCTCCTCCACCGCCACGCCCGTGCCGTTCGGCGTGGGGCGGAGGTTCATGCCGCACTGGAGGGCGCAGTACGGGCAGTGGGTGGCGGTGGCGGTGTCCGGGGTGTGCATACCGGCCAGCGTGCGGGGGCGGTGTTACGCGGGCCGCCGCCTCCGGTTACACCTCCCGTACGACCCCCTCAGCGCCTCCCGGACCCCCCGGTGAGGACCGCCCCTGTCCGGCCCGGCCGACCCGCCTCGCCGCCTGCCGCCGAAGGAGCAACCCGGCTCCGCCGGGCACCGGGCTCCGCCCGGACCCGCGCCTCAAACGCCGGCGAGGCTGGATATGCCCGACCCTCGGCTTCGACAACGACGGCGAGGTCGAAATGGCGGCACCGCCCGGCGGGTCGGCGGGCCACCTGGCTGCCGGGCCACCGGCGGCGGGTCAGGTTCGCGGGGTGGCCAGGGCGCGGGAGACGCCCGGCTCCTTCGGGCCCAGGAACTGCGGGCCCGGCTTGAAGGTCGCGTCCAGGGCCGCCTTGCCGGCCGCGAACACCTCGCGGGTGCCGCCGTAGTACCAGGTCGCGTCGTGCTCGTCGTCCACCCCGACGCCGTAGGAGTCCACGCCGGCCGCCCCGCACAGTGCAACGGCCCGGCGTATGTGGAAGCCCTGGCTGATCAGCACCGCCCGCTCCACCCCGAAGATCTTCCGGGCCCGCACGCACGAGTCCCACGTGTCGAACCCGGCGAAGTCGCTGACGATCCGCTCCCCCGGCACGCCGTGCCGGGTCAGGTACGTGCGCATCGCGTCGGGCTCGTCGTACTCGGTGCGGCTGTTGTCCCCGGTGACGAGGACGACCTTGACCTTCCCGGTGCGGTACAGCTCGGCCGCCGCGTCGAGCCGGCGCGCCAGGTACGGGGTCGGCCGCCCGTTCAGCAGCCCGGCCCCGAACACCACCGCCACCTCGGCGGGCGGCGCGTCGGCCGTGGTGCGCAGCCGGTCCGCGGCCACCGCGTGCGTCCACGCCGACGGGAGCAGCGCGAGGACGCAGCCCGCCATCACGGCCTGGACGGCCCGCCGCCGGCCGCGCACGGTGCGCGGCAGCCGGGGCCGCAGTGCCACCGCCGCCCGCCGCACCCGCTCGCGCACCCGCATGCCCTTCGCCTCCACGACCGTCACCCTCCCCCGCCGCCCGCGCCTGCGCACCGCGCACCGCGCCCCGCGCCCCGTACACATCCTTCGCACACTTGGACGGTCAAGTCCGGGGTCCCAGTTCCCCCGACCGGCTCTTTCACTCGGCCGGATGACCGAGTGAGCACCCGGAAAACACCCGTCACCCCGGCGCAACGCCCACGCAACCTGCGGCCCGCAGGATCGATCCATGACGGAGCCGGTGCACCCTCCCGAGTCCCCTTCCCTCCCGCTTCCCCCCGCCACCGCCGCGGAGCTGCTGACCCGGATCACCGCCCAACTCGGCACGCAGCTGCGCGGACTGCGCCCGCCGGGGGCCCGGCACCTCGGAGCCCACGCATGCAGCCCACCCTCGTCGCCGTCGCCCACGGCAGCCGCGACCCGCGCGCCCTGCCCACCGTCCAGGCCCTGCTGGAGCGCGTCCGCGAGCTCCGCCCCCGTCTCGAGGTCCGCCTCGGCCACATCGAGCTGAACCGGCCGCTGCTCGCCGACACCCTGGGGCGGACCGACGGCCCGGCCGTGCTCGTCCCCCTGCTCCTCGGCCGGGGGTACCACGTCAAGCGGGACCTGCCCGCGGCCGCGGCCCGCCACCCGGACGCCCGGGTCGCCGCCCCGCTCGGCCCGCACCCGCTGCTGGTCGAGGCCCTGTGCGAACGCCTGCTTGAGGCGGGCCGGACCTCCGCCGGCGCATCCGGCGGCGCGTCCGGCGGCGGGGCGGTCGTGCTCGCCGCCGCCGGCTCGCGCGACCCCGACGCGGCCGCCGACACCCGCCGCACCGCCGCCCTGCTCTCCGAGCGCCTGGGCGGGGCGGCCGTGGTGCCGGCCTACGCCTCCGGCGCCGCGCCCACCGTGCCCGACGCGGTCCGCGCCCTGGCCGCGCGCGGCCACCACCGGGTCGCGGTGGCCTCGTACTTCACCGCCCCGGGCCGCTTCTCCGTGCAGAGCGCGGCCGCCGCGACCGGCCCGGCGGCCGCCCCGCTCGGCGACCACCCGGCCCTCGCCCGGCTGGTGCTGCAGCGCTACGACGAGGCCGCGGCCCTGCGGCGGACCCCTCTGGAGCTGGCCACCGCGTGAAGAGCGCGCCCCTGCTCGAATTGCTCGCATTGTCGGCGGTCCCGGTTACCGTCTGAGCATGGAAGGCATGGCAGGCACCGCACCCGTCCGTCCCGGCTCCGGCAGCCCCCGCGAGCCCTACGACCCGGCGGACACCGAGCGCTGGGTGGCCGAGCCCGACAAACGGCCGGGCCGGACCGCCTTCCAGCGCGACCGCGCCCGCGTGCTGCACTCGGGGGCGCTGCGCCGCCTCGCCGGGAAGACCCAGGTGGTCACCCCGGGCACCCGCAGCTTCGACTGGGACGCGAGCCCCCGTACGCGGCTGACGCACTCCCTGGAGTGCGCGCAGGTGGGCCGCGAGCTCGGCGCTGCCCTCGGCTGCGATCCCGACCTGGTCGAGGCCGCCTGCCTCTCGCACGACATGGGCCACCCGCCGTTCGGGCACAACGGCGAGGAGGCGCTGAACGAGTTCGCCAAGGACTGCGGCGGCTTCGAGGGCAACGCCCAGTCGCTGCGCCTGCTGACCCGCCTGGAGCCGAAGCGGTTCACGGCCGATCCGCAGACCGGCGCCCCCGTCAGCGTGGGCCTCAACCTCACCCGTGCCTGCCTGGACGCGGCCACCAAGTATCCCTGGCCCCGCGGCGGGCACCCGACCGACCCGGACTCGGTCAAGTTCGGCGCGTACGACGACGACCTGCCCGTCTTCGAGTGGCTGCGGCGCGGTGCGCCCGCCGACCGCAAGTGCTTCGAGGCGCAGGTCATGGACTGGTCCGATGACGTGGCGTACTCCGTCCACGACTTCGAGGACGGCCTGCACGCCGGGCACATCGATCCCAACATGCTCTTCGCGGAGCCCGAGCGCGCCGCGATCGCGCGGGTCGCGATCGGGCGCTACGTGCCGGCCGACACCGATCCGGAGGAGTTGCGCGAGGCCCTCGACCGGCTGATGGACCAGGAGTGGTGGCCGCACGGGTACGACGGCTCGGCCGTCGCCCAGGCCCGTCTGAAGGACGCCACCAGCCAGCTGATCGGCCGGTTCTGCCTGGCCGCGGAGGGCGCCACCCGCGAGGCGTACGGCTCCGGCCGGCTGACCCGTTACGCAGCGGAGCTGGTGGTCCCGCGCGAGGCGCGCAACGAGTGCGCGGTCCTGAAGTCGGTCGCCGACCTGTACGTGATGCAGCGCGACGAGCAGGAGCGGCTGCGCGCCGACCAGCGCATCGTCCTGGCCGAACTGGCGGAGGCGCTGCAGGCCCGCGCGCCCGAGGGCCTGGACCCGCAGTTCCGGGCCATCTTCGATGCCGCCCCGGACGACAGGGCCCGCAAACGCGCGGTCATCGACCAGATCGCGGCGCTCACCGACGCCTCGGCGCGCTCCCTGCACGCCAGGCTCGTCCTGCACTCCCGCCGCGCAGCCGGGTGATCCGATCGGGCCACTCCCCCTTCCCGGGGCAGGCTCCGTGCGGGACGCTCGCTTGTGGTCGCAAGTGGCGGTGAGGTTATGAGGAGGCATCAGGTGGTCGACGCACACCGGACGTTCGTCATCGTGGGCGCAGGGCTGGCGGGGGCCAAGGCGGCCGAGACGCTGAGGTCCGAGGGGTTCACGGGGCGGGTGATCCTGATCGGGGACGAGCGCGACCATCCGTACGAACGGCCCCCGCTGTCCAAGGGCTACCTCCAGGGCAAGGAGGAGCGCGACAGCGTCTTCGTCCACGAGCCGTCCTGGTACGCCCGCGCCGACATCGAGCTGCACCTCGGCCAGCCCGCCGTGCACCTGGACCGGGAGGCCAAGAAGGTGGTCCTCGTCGACGGCACGGCGCTGCCCTACGACAAGCTGCTGCTGGCCACCGGTGCCGAGCCGCGCCGCCTCGACATCCCGGGCACGGGGCTGGCCGGGGTGCACCACCTGCGCCGGCTGGCCCATGCGGAGCGGCTGCGCGGCGTCCTGGCCACCCTCGGCCGGGACAACGGCCACCTGCTCATCGCGGGCGCCGGCTGGATCGGGCTGGAGGTCGCCGCCGCGGCCCGGGAGTACGGCGCCGAGGTGACCGTGGTCGAACCGCTGGCCACGCCGCTGCACGCGGTGCTCGGCCCGGAGATCGGCCGGCTCTTCGCGGACCTGCACACCGAGCACGGGGTCCGCTTCCACTTCGGCGCGCGGCTCACCGAGATCGTCGGGCAGGACGGCATGGTGCTGGCCGCCCGGACGGACGACGGGGAGGAGCACCCGGCGCACGCGGTGCTCGCCGCGATCGGGGCCGCGCCGCGCACCGCGCTCGCCGAGACCTCCGGGCTGGCCCTGGTGGACCGGGAGCACGGCGGCGGGATCGCCGTGGACGCCTCGCTGCGCACCTCCGACGCGGACGTCTTCGCGGTGGGGGACGTGGCGGCCGCGCACCACCCGCTGCTGGGGACGCGGCTGCGGGTGGAGCACTGGGCGAACGCGCTCAACGGCGGCCCGGCCGCCGCGCGGGCGATGCTGGGCCAGGAGGTGTCGTACGACCGGGTGCCGTACTTCTTCTCCGACCAGTACGACGTGGGCATGGAGTACTCCGGCTACGCCCCGCCCGGCGGGTACGACCAGGTCCTGATCCGGGGGGACGTGGCCAAGCGCGAGTTCATCGCGTTCTGGCTGTCGCAGGGCCGGGTCCTGGCCGGGATGAACGTGAACGTGTGGGACGTCACCGAGCACATCCAGGCCCTGATCAGGTCGAAGGCGGCGGTCGACCGCGAGGCACTGGCGGACCCTTCAGTTCCGCTTGCCTCCCTGGTGGCGGACGAGGGCGCCTGAGGGTTTTCCTGCGCCCGGCCGTAGACTTCACGGGTGGCAGGACGGATCAACGACGACGACGTGAAGGCGGTACGGGACGCGGTCCCGATCGACGCCGTGGTCTCCGACTACCTCCAACTGCGCAACGCGGGCGGCGGCAACCTCAAGGGCCTGTGCCCCTTCCACGACGAGAAGTCCCCGTCCTTCCAGGTCAGCCCCAGCAAGGGTCTCTACCACTGCTTCGGCTGCCAGGCGGGCGGGGACACCCTCGACTTCATCATGAAGATCGACCACCTGTCGTTCTCCGAGGCGGTCGAGCGGCTGGCCGCGCAGGCCGGCATCACCCTGCGCTACGAGGAGGGCGGCTACACCGCCGGCACCAGCGGCCGCGGCGAGCGGATCCGGCTGGTCGAGGCCCACAAGGCGGCCGCCCAGTTCTACATCGAACAGCTGGGCAGCCCCGAGGCCGAGATCGCCCGCCGCTTCCTGGCCGAGCGGGGCTTCGACCAGGCCGCGGCCGAGCACTTCAGCGTCGGCTACAGCCCGGCCGGCTGGGACCACCTGACCCGCTTCCTGCGCGGCCGGGGCTTCAGCGACCGCGAGCTGATCACCTCGGGCCTGTCCCAGGACAGCCGCAGCGGCAAGCCCATCGACCGCTTCCGCGGCCGGCTGATGTGGCCGATCCGCGACATCAGCGGCGAGGTCGTCGGCTTCGGCGCCCGCAAGCTGCGCGACGACGACAACGGGCCGAAGTACCTGAACACGCCCGAGACGGCGATCTACAAGAAGTCCCAGGTGCTCTACGGCATCGACCTGGCCAAGAAGGAGATCGCCAGGACCTCCCAGGCGGTCGTGGTCGAGGGCTACACCGACGTGATGGCCTGCCACCTGGCCGGGGTTCCCACCGCGATCGCGACCTGTGGCACCGCCTTCGGCGGAGAGCACGTCAAGATCCTGCGCCGGCTGCTGATGGACAACGCCACGGCCGAGGTGATCTTCACCTTCGACGGTGACGCGGCCGGGCAGAAGGCCGCGCTGCGCGCCTTCGAGGACGACCAGAAGTTCGCCGCCGAGACCTCGATCGCGATCACCCCCGGCGGCATGGACCCGTGCGACCTGCGGCTGGCCGAGGGCGACGCGGCCGTCACCGCGCTGGTGGAGTCCCGCACCCCGCTGTTCGAGTTCGCGCTGCGGCACATCGTGGCCCGGCACAACCTGGAGCACCCGGCGGGCCGGGCGGCCGCGCTGGACGAGGCGGCCCCGGTGGTCGCCGGCATCAAGAACATCGCGATCCAGCACGAGTCGGCGGTCCAGCTGGCGGGCATGCTGGGCATCCGCGACGAGCAGTTCGTCGTCAAGCGGGTCGCGCAGCTGGCGCGCTGGGCCCGCGAGCGCGGCAACGGCCGTCCCGGCCCCGGCGGCGGCCCGCAGCAGCCCGCCCCCGCCCGACGCCCGTACGAGGCCGTCCCCGCCCCGGCCGCCGCCCCCGCGGGCGGTCCCGCGCTGAACCTGCGCAGCCCGGCCCACCGCACCGAGCGCGAGCTGCTCAAGCTGGCCCTGCAGCGGCCGGAGCTGGTCTCGCCGGCGTTCGATGCGTACGGGGTGGACGAGTTCACCGCCCCGCCCTACGCGGCCGTGCGCCAGGCGATCCAGGACGCGGGCGGCGCCGCCCCGGGCGCCGACGGCTACCTGGCCCGGGTGCGCGAGGCCGCGCCCAACGACACGGTCCGCGCGCTCGTCACCGAGCTGGCGGTGGAGGCCATCCACGCCAAGACGGTGGACGAGGTGTACGCGGGCGTGCAGCTGGTCCAGGTCAGGCTGCGCGCGGTGGACCGCCGGGTCCACGAGATCCAGGGCACGCTGGCCCGCATGGGCAGCCACGCCCCGCCGGAGCAGCTGGCCGCGGTGCAGGAGGAGCTGTGGGTCCTCCAGCAGTACGGGCAGCGGCTGCGCAACCGGGGCGCCGAAGGGCTGTAGCCGCCGCGGGACGTCCGCGCCGGCGGCACTAGCGTCGGTGCAGCCAGTCGCCGCCGGGTATCTCGGTGCCGCTCTCGCGCAGCCGGCGGGCCAGCGCGGGCGCCGCCAGGTAGACCCAGGCCGGGGTCCGGGTGCCGTCGGGGCGGAGCGCGTCGCGCCGCACCCGGTCGTAGACGTTGAGCGGCCGGTTCGGGCCGTGGTACTCCTCCAGCCGGTCCAGCTCGGCCAGCAGCCGCGCGTACGCGCCGGGCGCCGGGGTGATCAGCTCGCCGACGATCTGCGACCCGGCGTACTGGACGGCGTACGGATAGCCTGGGCCGTCGTACAGCAGCGCGTCCGGGAGCCGGGCGGGCTCCTCGGCGGCCGTGCGGCCCCGCAGGAACAGCGCGTGGTTGACCTCGCCGGGCCGGAGGGTCCCGTACACGAAGAACGGCAGCTCGGCGGTCATCGGGCCGCCACCTCCTCCGCGACCCAGGCCAGGTAGCCGGCGCTGCCCCGCACCACCGGCGTCGCGATGATCTCCGGCGTCTCGTAGGGGTGCTCGGCGGTCAGCCGGGCCTCCAGGGCCGGGTACGCCGCGGCGGTGGTCTTGAGCAGGACCTGCCACTCCTGGGCGGTCTCCACCTCGCCCTTCCACCGGTAGACCGAGGTCACCGGACCCGAGACCTGGGCGCACGCGGCGAGCCGGGACTCCACGGCGGACCGGGCGAGCCCGGCGGCCGCCTCCGCCGAGTCGACGGTGGTCAGCACGGTCAGTACGGTCAGCACCGATGCCGGTGCCGGTCCGGGCACGGGTACGGGTTCCTGCGGCCGGTCGGCTGGTGTCACGGGGCCCTCCCTCGGACGCGGCGGACAGCTCTTGCTCCGGGACCCCGGTCCCGGATCCTCCTGTGCCCCCCACCGTACGCACCGCCGTTGCACGACCTCCCGGTGGCGGTGCCCCCCATCGTTTCACCCGGACGGGGCGATGGTCGCGCGCGGCCGAAGCGGCGGGCCTGACCTGCGGAAACGGGCGCCACGGCAGTCCGCCTGACACGGCATCAGCAGGCGGAGTGCCGCCGGCCCGGGGTACCACGGGACCACGACCCGACCACGACCCCGTGTCCGGCAGGAGCCCCCATGCGCCGTCGCACCGCCCACCTGCTCACCGCCGCCGTGCTGACCGCCGCCGCGGTCTCCGGCCCGGTCGTGGGCGGGGCCGCCGCCGTGGAACCCGCGGCCGCGCCGGGCCGCGCCCCGGGCGACTTCGCCGTGCTGGAGGTCTGGCCCCGGTCGGCCGCCCCCGGGGGCACGGTCACCGTGAACACCACGGCCTGCGGGCCGGGCAGCCACGCCGACGGCGACGCCACGATGGTCGGCGGCGGCCGCTTCAAACTGGTCCCGGGCACGCACGAGGAGGTGGTCATCGGGCAGTTCCAGGTCGCCCGCACCATCCGCCCGGGCACCTACAGCATCGGCGCGACCTGCGCCGACGGGAAGTACGCCACCGGGGACCTGGTCGTCACCGAACGCGGTCCGCAGGGCAGCGTGCGCACGGGGGTGGGCGGTGGCACGGCCAGAACCGCCGACCCCACCAAGATCACGGCGGGAGCGGTCCTGCTGGCCGCGGCCGCCGTCGGCGGTACCTGGCTCCTGCGTCGCCGGGCGAGCGGCACGCGGAGCTGACGGGCGCCCACCGCGGCCCTGCCGCGGTCCCGACCGGTACCGTCCCCCGTCGCCCGCCCCGCGAGGTCCCCCCGTTCGCGGGGCCGGGCGACGGCCTTCCCACCCGAGCACACCGAGCACACCGAGCACCCGATCCCCGAGCACCGAGGGGGCGTTCATGGGCACCGGCCGGGCCGGCCGCGGCGGGATCGTCGCGCTCACCGCCTGCATCGGCATCTGGCTCATCCACAGCGGCTCCGGCGAGTCCGTCCGGCCCCCGCTGCCCTCCCCCGGCGAGGCGCTGAGCGGGCACACCCCGTACCCGGGCGGGATCGACCCGCTTCCCGGCTCCCCGCCCACCCGCATCCGGATCCCGTCCATCCGGGTCGACGCCCCGCTGGCCGGGCTCGGGCTGGCGCGCGACGGCAGCCTCGAAGTACCGCCGCCCGCCCGCCCCGACCTGGCCGGCTGGTACCGCGACGGCACCACCCCGGGCGCGGTGGGCACGGCCGTCGTCGTCGGCCACGTGGACCACGCCTCCGGGCCGGCCGTCTTCTACCGGCTGGGCGCGCTGCGCCGCGGGGCCGCCGTCGAAATCCGGCGGGCGGACGGGCGTACGGCGGTGTTCACCGTCCACGCGGTCGAGGTGTACGACGCCAAGGGCTTCCCCGACTCCCGCGTGTACGGGCCTTCGGCGCGCGCCGAGCTGCGGGTGATCACCTGCGGCGGCCGCTTCTCGCCCCGCACGGGCTACCAGGGCAACGTCGTCGTCTTCGCCCACCTCACGGGCACCCGCTGACGGCCCCTGCCGGGCCGCTCGGCTGCCTCGACCGCCGCGCCCGCCGCGCCCGCCGCGCCCGCCTCAGCCGAACTGCTCGAAGCCGAGCTTGAGCACCAGGGCGCCGACCACCGTGAGCAGGACGCCCCGGACGAAGCCGCTGCCCTTCTTCAGCGCCGTCCGCGCCCCGATCATCCCGCCGGCCAGGTTGAACGCCGCCAGCAGAGCGGCCAGCTGCCACAGCACCCGGCCCTGGTAGGCGAACATCGCGAGGGCGCCCGCGTTCGTGCACACGTTGACGATCTTGGCGGTGGCGGAGGCGTTGACCAGGTCCAGGTGGAGCAGCGCGGTCAGGGCGAGGACGAGGAAGGTACCGGTGCCGGGGCCGATCAGACCGTCGTAGAAGCCGATGCCCAGACCGGCGAGGCCGATGGCGAGCAGGACCCGCTGCCGGCTCGCCGGGACGGCAGCCGGGGCCGTCCCGAAGGCGGGCTTGAAGACGACGAACGCTCCGACGAGCAGGAGCACGGCCATGATCAGCGGGCGCATGGCGTCCTTGCTGATCCCGTCGGCCAGCAGGGCGCCGCCCATGGACCCGGCGACGGCCGCCAGGCCGATCCGGACGGCAAGCTTCACATCGACCGGCGCTTTGCGGGCGTACGTCACGGCGGCCCCCGTGGTCCCCACGATGGCGACGGCCTTGTTGGTTCCGAGCACGGCGGCGGGCTGGGCGTGGGGCAGGCCGAGCAGCAGGGTCGGGAGGAGCAGCAGGCCGCCGCCGCCCACCACGGCGTCGATCCAGCCGGCCGCCGCGGCCGCGATGCACAGGACGATGAGCATGGTCGTGGATATGTCAGGCACAAGGCGACCCTAGGGACCGACTCGATGCACTGCCCATCCATTGCGGGAAACTTGCGCAAAGGTTGAGGTTCGCGCCGTCCCCGACGGCCTCCGCGGCACCCGGGCGGCGCCTCACCGGCCCGCCGCCGAGGCGCTGAGGTGGGCGTTCCGTCCGGGTAACAAGCGCGATGCGGAGGGGAAACAGCGGCCGCGCACGCTCGGGGCATGACCTCGGAGCAGCAGCGTGTGGTGGTGATCGGCGGCGGCCTCGCGGGCCTCCGGCTCGCGGCGGGGCTCGGCGCGGGCCGGGTCGCGGACGTCACCGTGCTCGGCGAGGAGGCGCACGTCCCGTACAACCGGGTCCTGCTCGCCGAGGTGCTGGCGGGCCGGTACGCCCCGGAGGTGGCCTCCCTCCCCGCGCCCGGCCCGGTGCTGCGGCGCGGGGTGCGGGCGGTACGGATCGACCGGGCCGAGCGGGCGGTGCACTGCGACGACGGCACCACGGAGCGGTACGACGTACTGGTCCTGGCGACCGGCTCCAACGCGGTGCTGCCGCCGCTGCGCGGGCTGTTCGAGCCCGCCGGCGCCTCCCGGGCGGCGCAGAGCGGGGCGGCGGCCGGTACGGCCGGCGGGGAACTCCCCGACGGGGTCCACGCGTTCCGCACCATGGACGACTGCCTGGCGCTGTCCGCGGCCGTGTCCACCGCGCCCGGCCTGCGCGCGGTGGTGATCGGCGGCGGCCTGCTCGGCGTCTCCGCGGCCCGCGCCCTGGCCGAGCGCGGCGCGCAGGTGGTCCTGGCCCAGCAGGGCGAGCGGCTGATGGAGCGCCAGCTGGACGCGGAGGCCTCGGCGCTGCTGCACGCCCACCTGACCGCCCTCGGCATCGAGATCCACACCGAGTGCCGGGTCCGCGGACTGAGCACCTGCGCGGTCCCGGCGGACGGCCGGCGCCGGGTCACCGGGGTCGAGCTCGCCGACGGCTACCGGCTCGACGCCGACGCCGTGGTCCTGGCCTGCGGGGTACGGCCGCGGACGGGCCTGGCCCGCGCCGCCGGCCTGGAGGTCCGCCTCGGGATCGTCGTCGACGACCGGCTGCGCACCAGCGACCCGCACATCCACGCCATCGGCGACTGCGCCGAGCACGCGGGCCGGGTCTACGGCCTCGCGGGCCCCGCCCTGGAGCAGGCCGACGCCCTCGCCGCACTCCTGGCCGCCGGGGCCGGCCGGACCGGCGCCGGCGCTGCCGGGGCCGCCGCACCCGCCGCGCCCCCCGCCTACACCGGCACCCGGGCCCTGACCCGCCTCACCCTGGCCGCCGGCGAGTCCGGCCCGCTCGATCTCGCCGCCTTCGGCGAGACCACCCCGCTCCCCGGCGACGACGTGGTCCGGCTCTCGGACGCCACCCGCCGGACCTACCGCAAGGTCGTCGTCCGCGGCGACCGCCTCGTCGGCGGCGTCCTGCTCGGCGAACTCTCCAGCGTGGGCGCCCTCGCCCGCAGCTGGGAGGACGAGGAAGCCCTGACCGACCTGTTCCACCTGCTCACCGACGACGGAGGCTCCTGATCATGGCCGCACCCACGCCCACCCCCGCCATCGTGCTCATCGGCCACGGCATGGTCGGCCAGCGCTACCTGGAGGTACTCGCCGAGCGCGGGGCCACCGCCACGCACCGGATCACCGTGCTCTGCGAGGAGCCCCGGCCCGCGTACGACCGCGTGCACCTCACCTCGTACTTCTCGGGCAGCAGCCCGGAGGAGCTCTCCCTGGTGCCCGCCGGTTTCATGGAGCAGCACGGCATCGACCTCCGCCTCGGCGACCCCGCCGAGAGCATCGACCTGCAGGCCCGCACCGTCACCTCCCGCTCCGGGACGGTGGTCCCGTACGACGTGCTCGTCCTGGCGACGGGCAGCTACCCGTTCGTGCCGCCCGTCCCCGGCAAGGACGCCCCCGGCTGCTTCGTGTACCGCACCATCGAGGACCTCCTGGCCATCGAGGAGTACGCGCGGACCCGCACGACCGGAGCGGTCGTGGGCGGCGGCCTGCTCGGGCTGGAGGCCGCCGGCGCCCTGCAGGGGCTCGGGCTCGCCACGCGCATCGTGGAGTTCGCGCCGCGCCTGATGCCCGTCCAGGTCGACGAGGGCGGCGGCGCCGCCCTGCTGCGCACCATCGAGGGCATGGGGCTGACGGTCCACACCGGCGTCGGCACCCAGGAGGTCGTCACCGGCGAGGACGGCCGCGTCAGCGGGATGCGGCTGTCCGACGGCTCCACCGTCGCCACCGAGCTCGTCGTCTTCTCCGCCGGTGTCCGCCCCCGCGACCAGCTGGCCCGCGATGCGGGCCTGGCCGTCGGCGAGCGCGGCGGCATCGCGGTGGACGCCCGCTGCCGCACCTCGGACCCGCACGTGTACGCCATCGGCGAGTGCGCGCTGGCCGCCGACGGCCGGGTCTACGGCCTGGTCGCGCCCGGCTACGAGATGGCCGAGACCGCGGCCGAGGACCTGCTGGGCCGCGAGAAGGAGTTCACCGGGGCGGACCTGTCCACCAAGCTCAAGCTGCTCGGCGTGGACGTGGCCTCCTTCGGCGACGCCCACGGCGCCGCCGAGGGCAGCCTCGACGTCGTCTACTCCGACTCCCGCTCCGGGGTCTACAAGAAGCTGGTCGTCTCCCCCGACGGGGTCCTGCTCGGCGGCGTCCTGGTCGGCGACGCGGACTCGTACGGGCTGCTGCGCCCGCTGACCGGCAGCGTCCCGCCCGTCAGCCCCGACCAGCTGGTGCTGCCCGCCGGCCTCACGCCCGCGGACCGGCTCGGCCCGTCCGCGCTGCCCGACACGGCCGTGATCTGCTCCTGCCACAACGTCACCAAGAAGGCGATCACGGCCTGCGCGACCCTCCCCGAGGTCAAGCAGTGCACCAAGGCGGGCACCGGCTGCGGCAGCTGTCTGAAGGTGATCGGGCAGCTGCTGCCCGCCCCCGCCGACAAGGGCCTGTGCGGCTGCTTCCCCTTCACCCGCGCCGAGCTGTACGAGATCGTCCGCACCCGGCAGCTGACCTCGTACGAGCAGCTCCTCGACGGGCACGGCCGCCAGGAGGCCCGCGGCGGCGACGGCTGCGAGGTGTGCAAGCCCGCCGTCGGCTCGATCATCGCCTCGCTCGCCCCGACGCTCGGCGCGAGCGGCTACGTCCTGGACGGCGAGCAGGCCGCCCTGCAGGACACCAACGACCACTTCCTCGCGAACCTCCAGCGCAACGGCTCGTACTCGGTCGTCCCGCGCATCCCCGGCGGCGAGATCACCCCGGACAGGCTCATCGTGATCGGCGAGGTGGCCCGCGACTTCGGCCTCTACACGAAGATCACCGGCGGCCAGCGCATCGACCTCTTCGGCGCGAGCGTGGACCAGCTCCCGCGGATCTGGGCCCGGCTCGTGGACGCCGGATTCGAGTCCGGGCACGCGTACGGCAAGGCACTGCGCACGGTGAAGTCCTGCGTGGGGCAGACCTGGTGCCGCTACGGGGTCCAGGACAGCGTGCGGATGGCCATCGACCTGGAGCTGCGCTACCGGGGGCTGCGCGCCCCGCACAAGCTGAAGTCGGCGGTCTCCGGCTGCGCCCGCGAATGCGCGGAGGCGCAGAGCAAGGACTTCGGGGTCATCGCGACGGCCAACGGCTGGAACCTCTACGTCGGGGGCAACGGCGGGGCCACCCCGCGCCACGCCGACCTCCTGGCCCAGGACCTGTCCGACGCCGAGCTGGTCCGGCTCATCGACCGGTTCCTGATGTTCTACATCCGCACGGCGGACCGGCTGGAGCGCACGTCCACCTGGCTGGACCGGCTGGAGGGCGGCCTCGACCACCTGCGGGACGTGGTCGTGCACGACTCGCTCGGGCTGTGCGACGAGCTGGAGGCGCTGATGGCCGACCACGTCGCGAACTACCGCGACGAGTGGGCCGAGACGCTCCAGGATCCGGACCGGCTGCGCCGGTTCGTCTCCTTCGTCAATGCGCCCGGCGCGCCCGACCCGACCGTGCGCTTCGTCCCCGAACGCGACCAGGTCAAGCCCGACCTGGCCGTCCTGACCCTTCAGCCGCTGGACGCCGTGGGAGGCAACCGATGACCGTGGAACTTCAGGTGGGAGAGGGCTGGCTGACGGTGTGCGAACTGTCCGACATGATCCCGGGGCGGGGCGTCGCGGCGCTGCTGCCCGACGGGAGCCAGGCGGCGGTGTTCCTCGGCCGCTCGGGATGGACGTACGCCGTCGACAACCAGGACCCCTTCACGGGCGCGGCGGTCCTCTCCCGCGGGCTCGTGGGCTGCGTGGAGGGCCGGCCGTTCGTGGCGTCACCGCTGCTCAAGCAGCGTTTCGACCTGGAGACGGGCCGCTGTCTGGACGACGAGGAGGTGGCGGTCCGGACCTATCCGGTGCGGACCGCCGTGACCTCCGGCGCCGTGGCCTCCGGCGCCGCGGCGGCCTAGCGCGGGGCGGCGGCCGACGGGGCTCAGCCCTGGACGGCCGCCGGGTCCATCCACATGATCTCCCAGGTGTGGCCCTCCAGGTCCTCGAAGGCCCGGCCGTACATGAAGCCGTGGTCCTGGGCCGCGCGGGGCTCGGTGGCGCCGGCCGCGAGGGCCGCGTCGACGAGCTCGTCGACCTTCTCCCGGCTCTCGGCGCTCAGGCAGAGCAGCGCCTCGGTGGTGGTGGAGGTGTCCGCGATCGCCTTGTGCGTGAACTCCTTGAAGCGGGGCTCGGTCAGCAGCATCGCGTAGATGGTGTCGCTGATGACGAGGCAGGCGGCGGTGTCGTCGGTGAACTGCGGGTTGCAGGAGTAGCCGAGCTTCGCCCAGAAGGCCTTGCTGGCGTCGAGGTCCTTGACCGGCAGGTTGACGAAGATCATGGTGGCGGACATCTCGGTCTCTCTTCTTCTCTCGTGTGGCGCTTTCGAGGGGTAGACCGGGGGCCGCACGGAAACTCATCGCTCCTCGGCGGATTTCTTCGAGATTTTTTCGCCCGGCGACGGAGCCACAGGTCAGGCCGGCGTACGGAGCTCCAGCGCAGCCAGCGGGACGAAGCCCGTGCGGCCTGCGTGCGCGGCCTCGGCGAGGGCGTCCGGCCCCGCCAGCCGCCGCAGCAGCGCCAGGGCGATCTGCTCGCCCTGGGCCTTGGCCCGCTCGGTGGCGGGCCCGCGGTGCAGGCCGTCCAGGGCGGCGTGCCACAGCTGCACCCAGCGCCCGAAGTCCTCGGCGGTCATCGCCCGGGCCGAGTGGAGCGCGGCGTGCGGGGCGAAGGCGTCGCCGCCGTAGTCGGCGCTGCGGAAGAGGGCCCGCTCCCAGAAGTCCGCGATCCGGGGCAGGTGCGCCTCCAGGTCCGTGCCGGCGACCTCGGTGAAGAACGGGCCGATCCGCCGGTCGGCGAAGGCGGCCGCGTAGAAGCGGCGCAGCACGGTCTCGAGGTCGCCGCGGCCGCGGATGTCGCGGTCGCCGGCGGGCCGGTCGCCGGCGGACCGGTCGGCAGCGGAGTCGTCGGCAGCGAAGTGGTTCATCGGTACACCATTGTGGACCGCCCGCGGCCCGACCGGGGCGGAAAGTCCCGCGGTCCGTCACGTCGCGTGTCCGGGCGGCGGTCGGGCGCCTGCCGGGGGCCGGCCGCGAAGGGCTGCACCACTATCCGAACATTGGCCGAAAACACGCGGTCCCGGCCCCGGAAAACCGGGTGCCGGGACCACCGCTTCTGCTACGAGGCGACCGCGCCGCCCTTCAGGAGCGCGGCCCCGAGCGGCGTCACCGTGTGCAGCACGGCATTGCCGCGGCGCAGCGTGGTCACCAGGCCCGCCTCGCGCATTACGCAGGCGTGCTGGCTCGCCGAGGCAAGCGAGACCCCGGCCCTGCGGGCGAGCTCGCTGGTGGTGGCCCCGTCGCCGATGGCCCGCAGCACCACCGAGCGGGTGTGCCCGACGAGTTTTCCGAGGGTGCGCTGGCGCTGCTCTTCCAAGGGGCGAATCGATTCGCCGGCGGCCGCCGCCGAGGCCAGCTCCGCGGCGGCCGGATAGACCAGCACCGGGGGCAGCTCCGGGTCGTGCAGCGTCACGGCCGTGCGCCGGCAGAAGAACGAGGGCTGGAGCAGCAGCCCGCGCCCCCGCAGCCGTACGTCGCGATCCACGGGGTAGTCGCACTCCAGCACCGGGGCCCGCCAGCGCAGCATCGGCGGCAGCGAGGCCAGCAGTTCGTCCGCACCGCCGTCCAGCAGGGCGCGGCCGCGTGCGGCCCGCTCGGCCTCGATCTGGGCCTGGATGTGGGTCCAGTACGGGGCCACGGCCGCCCGGTGGTAGCCGTGCAGCTCGCCGATGAGCTTCGGCAGGTACGAGGTGCCGCCGTCCATGAACTCCCGCAGCCGCCTCGGGATCCCGCTGTCGCCGCCGCCGGTCCCGGCGCCCGCGGGCATGCCGAAGGCGGCTCCCACCCGCGCGCCCGCCCCCATCAGGGCCAGCTCGCGCCGGATCCGCTCGGCGTGCAGGCCGCGCAGCGCGTCGAGGCCCACGTCCCACCCGTACTGCCCCTCCACAGGGGTCAGGAAATCGGGGAAATAGCCGCGACTCGGTATGAGCGCTCCGAGCAAGCGTGTTTCACTATTCAACCTGCTCCGGGTTTCCGTACGCCATTCACCGAAGAGCCGGGCATCACGCCGGTCTCTTAAGCGGTGAAAACTCAGAACCGTTTCCCACAACGCATCGGGACGCCCTGCCATCCGTACGCGTGCCAGGTCCACTCCAGTGAAATGGATACGCAGCACCGAACCCCCACCTGTGCAACCGCAATCCCCCCGCCCCATGAGTATGCACGCCGTCACACGACGTCACCACGCCCTTTCGGCCACAGTTGAAACCCCTTTCGGCGGGGGCGTGACAACCGAAATGCTGTACTCCGCCAGGGACACTCCAGTGCGACCGAAACGCTCCGTGAAGGCCGTGGGGGGCTTTGCGGGGCCTGGCGGTCGGTCGCACCGGGAAGCGCCGACGTGCCTGGCAGATTGACAGCAGGCGGTGGACGGGTGGGGATCCGTCCACCGCCTGCTGGCGTAAAGAGTTGTTGAACAACAAAGAATTGCCCGCCTGCCCTCGGGGGTCAGGGAACCCGGGGGCAGGCGGACGTATCGAGGGGCCCGGGGCGGGTCAGCGGCTGTCGCTGCCCGTCGCCTCGGCGGCCGCACGGCCGGCCTCCAGGCGCGCCACCGGAATCCGGAACGGCGAGCAGGAGACGTAGTCGAGGCCGACCTCGTGGAAGAAGTGGACGGACTCGGGGTCGCCACCGTGCTCGCCGCAGACGCCGAGCTTGAGGTCGGGGCGGGTGGCCCGGCCCTGCTTGACCGCGTGGCGGACGAGCGAGCCGACGCCGTCCTTGTCGATGGTCTCGAACGGGGAGACCCCGAAGATGCCCTTCTCCAGGTAGGCGGTGAAGAAGCTGGCCTCGACGTCGTCGCGGGAGAAGCCCCACACGGTCTGGGTCAGGTCGTTCGTGCCGAAGGAGAAGAACTGCGCGGCCTCGGCGATCTGTGCGGCCGTCAGGGCGGCGCGCGGCAGCTCGATCATCGTGCCGATGGTCAGCTTGAGGTTGGTGCCGGTGGCGGCCTCGACCTCGGCGATGACCTGGTCGGCCTCCTCGCGGACGATCTCCAGCTCCTGGACGGTGCCGACGAGCGGGATCATGATCTCGGCGCGCGGGTCGCCCTTGGCGTTCTTGCGCTCGGCCGCGGCCTCGGCGATCGCCCGGACCTGCATGGCGAACAGGCCGGGGATGACCAGGCCGAGGCGGACGCCGCGCAGACCCAGCATCGGGTTCTGCTCGTGCAGCTTGTGCACCGCCTGCAGCAGGCGCAGGTCGTTCTCGTTGTGGTCCTTGCGGGCCTCGGCGAGGGCGACGCGCACCGACAGCTCGGTGATGTCGGGCAGGAACTCGTGCAGCGGCGGGTCGAGCAGGCGGACGGTGACGGGCAGGCCGTCCATCGCCTCGAACAGCTCGATGAAGTCCTTCTTCTGCAGCGGCAGCAGCTCGGTGAGGGCGTTCTCGCGCTCGGCCTCGGTGTCCGCGAGGATCAGGCGCTCGACCATCTCGCGGCGCTCGCCGAGGAACATGTGCTCGGTGCGGCACAGGCCGATGCCCTGGGCGCCGAAGCGGCGGGCGCGCAGGGCGTCCTCGGCGTTGTCGGCGTTGGCGCGCACCCGCAGGCGGCGGACGCGGTCGGCGTACGCCATGATCCGGTGGACGGCCTGGACCAGCTCGTCGGCGTCGTCGGCGCCGGCGTGCATGCGGCCCTCGAAGTACTCGACGACCGGGGACGGCACGACGGGTACCTCGCCGAGGTACACCTTGCCGGTGGAGCCGTCGATGGAGACGACGTCGCCCTCTTCGATGACCCGGTCGCCCACCGTCATGCGGCGGCGCTTGGTGTCGACGTCGAGCTCCTCGGCGCCGCAGACGCAGGTCTTGCCCATGCCGCGGGCGACGACGGCGGCGTGCGAGGTCTTGCCGCCGCGCGAGGTCAGGATGCCCTCGGAGGCGATCATGCCGTCCAGGTCGTCCGGGTTGGTCTCGCGGCGGATCAGGATGACCTTCTCGCCGGAGCGGGACCACTTGACGGCCGTGTAGGAGTCGAAGACGGCCTTGCCGACGGCCGCGCCCGGGGAGGCGGCGATACCGCGGCCGAGCAGCTCGGGCCCACCCTTGCCCGGGGCGGACTCGTCGAAGCGCGGGAACATCAGCTGCGCGAGCTGGGCGCCGTTGACGCGCTGGAGGGCCTCGGCCTCGTCGATCAGGCCCTGGTCGACGAGCTGGGTGGCGATGCGGAAGGCGGCGCCGGCGGTGCGCTTGCCGACACGGGTCTGGAGCATCCACAGCTGGCCGCGCTCGATCGTGAACTCGATGTCGCAGAGGTCCTTGTAGTGGGTCTCCAGCGTCTCCATGATCTGCATCAGCTGGTCGTAGGACTTCTTGTCCAGCTGCTCCAGGTCGGCGAGCGGGACGGTGTTGCGGATGCCCGCGACGACGTCCTCGCCCTGGGCGTTCTGCAGGTAGTCGCCGTAGACGCCCTGGTGGCCGCTGGCGGGGTCGCGGGTGAAGGCGACGCCGGTGCCGGAGTCGGGGCCGAGGTTGCCGAAGACCATCGAGCAGACGTTGACGGCGGTGCCCAGGTCGCCGGGGATGCGCTCCTGGCGGCGGTAGAGCTTGGCGCGGTCGGTGTTCCAGGAGTTGAAGACCGCCTCGACGGCGAGGTCGAGCTGCTCGCGGGCGTCCTGCGGGAACTCGCGGCCGGCTTCCTTCTGGACGATCTTCTTGTAGACCTTGACCAGCTTCTTGAGGTCGGCGGCGTCGAGGTCGGTGTCGACGGTGACCTTCTTGGCGGCCTTGGCCTGGTCGAGGGCGTCCTCGAAGAGCTCGCCCTCGACGCCGAGGACCGTCTTGCCGAACATCTGGATGAGGCGGCGGTACGAGTCCCAGGCGAAGCGCTCGTTGTCGGCCTGGGCGGCGAGCCCGACGACGGAGGCGTCGGAGAGGCCGATGTTGAGGACCGTGTCCATCATGCCGGGCATGGAGAACTTGGCGCCGGAGCGGACCGAGACCAGCAGCGGGTCGTCCGACTGGCCGAGCTTCTTGCCCATCTTCGCCTCGAGGGCGGCGAGGTGGGCGCTGACCTCGTCGCGCAGCGCGGCCGGGGCCTCACCGCTGTCGAGGTAGACCTTGCAGGCCTCGGTGGTGATGGTGAAGCCGGGAGGGACCGGCAGACCCAGGTTGGTCATCTCGGCGAGGTTGGCCCCCTTGCCGCCGAGAAGGTCCTTGAGGTCGCGGTTTCCCTCGGTGAAGTCGTAGACGAACTTCTGGTTCTTGTTTTCCGACACGGGTCTCGACTCCTCGAGGACTCGGTGGCTGCCCTGACGGCGAGGAACATACCCAGATCGAAGGCTTATGGGTACGTCCACTTGGTCGTCATGCGGCCGTAACCACCCGTGCGCCCCTGGATCGAAAGTAACCAGCGAGTAGCCGGAACCTACGAAGAGCGTTCACCTCCCGAAGGGAGAGGGCTCGGCTGAGGCTTGTTTGCGCTCGGATGAGCGATCATCGATACATTTGCGTTCAAGACTTGAACAAACAAAGGGTGGCACCCAGTGCCACCCTTTGGAAGTCATACCCGCGATTTTCGCGCTCATCTGAGCGCAACCCCACCCATGCGTGGCGTATGTCACGCCGCCGGCGGCATAGTTTGTCAGCTGTTTCTCAGCCTCCGGACGTGTCCAGCTCGGCCTCCTCGCCCACTCCGGCACAGTCGTACGGATCCTTCAGCCAGCCATCGGGGAGGACAACCCGGTTGTTTCCGGACGTCCGGCCGCGCGGGCCGTCCGCACCCTCGGGCCAGGGCTGGTCCAGGTCGAGCTCGCTCAGATGAGCGTCCAGCTCGGCCAGGGAGGAGGTGACCGCGAGCTTCTTGCGCATCTCGGACCCGACCGAGAAGCCCTTCAGGTACCACGCCACGTGCTTACGGAAGTCGATCACCCCGCGCGCCTCGTCGCCGATCCACTCGCCCAGCAGCTGGGCGTGCCGGTGCATGGTCGCCGCGACCTCGCGCAGCGAGGGCTTGTGGAAGTCCTCTGGCCGCCCTTCGAAGGCCGCCACGAGGTCGTTGAACAGCCACGGGCGCCCCAGGCAGCCGCGGCCGACGACCACGCCGTCGCAGCCGGTCTCGCGGACCATGCGCAGCGCGTCCTCGGCACACCAGATGTCGCCGTTGCCGAGCACGGGGATCTCCGGGACGTGCTCCTTGAGACGGGCGATGGCCTCCCAGTCGGCGGTGCCGCCGTAGTGCTGGGCGGTGGTGCGGCCGTGCAGGGCGATGGCGGTGACGCCCTCCTCGACGGCGATCCGGCCGGCGTCCAGGTAGGTCAGGTGGTCCTCGTCGATGCCCTTGCGCATCTTCATGGTCACGGGCAGGTCGCCGGCGCCGGCGACGGCCTCGCGCAGGATGGCGCGCAGCAGGTTCCGCTTGTAGGGCAGGGCGGAGCCGCCGCCCTTGCGGGTGACCTTGGGGACCGGGCAGCCGAAGTTGAGGTCGATGTGGTCGGCGCGGTCCTCCTCGACGATCATCCGGACCGCCTTGCCGACCGTCACCGGGTCGACTCCGTACAGCTGGATCGAGCGCGGCTTCTCGGTCGCGTCGAAGTGGATCAGCTGCATGGTCTTCTCGTTGCGCTCGACCAGCGCGCGGGTCGTGATCATCTCGCTCACGAACAGCCCCTTGCCGCCGCTGAACTCGCGGCAGAGGGTGCGGAACGGGGCGTTGGTGATGCCGGCCATGGGCGCGAGCACCACCGGGGGCTGCACGGTGTGCGGGCCGATCGCGAGCGGCGGGGGGAGCGTGGTCATCCCTCCATTGTGGCGGAGAGAAAATCGATCACACTTTTCTTTAGTTAGGCGTACTATCGTAAGTATGCAGGAGTCGACCCACCTCCGGAAGAAGCTGGTCCTGGCGATCTGCTGCATGAGCCTGCTCCTGGTCAGCCTCGACGTCACGGCCCTGAACGTCGCCCTGCCCTCGATGCGCCGCGAGCTCGGCGCCTCGGTCGCCGGCATGCAGTGGACGATCGACGCGTACACGCTGGTCCTGGCCTCGCTGCTGATGCTGGCGGGCTCCACGGGGGACCGGATCGGGCGCCGCCGCGTCTTCACCGCGGGGCTGGTGGTGTTCACGGCCGGCTCACTGCTGTGCTCGCTGGCGCCCGGCCTCGGATGGCTGGTCGCCTTCCGGGCGGTCCAGGCCGTGGGCGGCTCGATGCTGAACCCGGTCGCCATGTCGATCATCACCAACACCTTCACGGAGCCGCGCGAACGCGCCCGCGCCATCGGGGCCTGGAGCGCGGTGGCCGGCCTCTCCATGGCGGCGGGCCCGCTGATCGGCGGGCTGCTGGTGGACTCCGTGGGCTGGCGGGCCGTGTTCTGGGTGAACCTGCCCGTCGGGCTGCTGGCCCTGGCGCTCACCCTGCGGTACGTCCCCGAGTCGCGGGCCGAGCGGCCCCGCCGCCCGGATCCGGTGGGCCAGCTGCTGGTCATCGCCCTGCTCGGCGGCGTCACGTACGCCATCATCGAGGCGCCGGCCGCGGGTGCGGACTCCCCCGCCGTCCTCGGCTCCGCCTGCCTCGCGGCGGTCTCGCTGGCGGCGCTCGTGCCGTACGAGCTGCGCCGCACCGACCCGCTGATCGACCCGCGGTTCTTCCGCAGCGCCCCGTTCAGCGGGGCGACGGTGATCGCGGTCTGCGCGTTCGCCGCACTGTCCGGGTTCCTGTTCCTGAACACCCTGTACCTGCAGGACGTACGGGGCCTCGGCGCGCTGGGGGCCGGGCTCCACATGCTGCCCATGGCAGCGCTCGCCTTCCTGTGTGCGCCGCTCTCGGGCCGGCTGGTCGCCGCGCGGGGGCCGCGGCTGCCGCTGCTGCTGGCGGGGGCCGCGATGGCTGCGAGCGGGCTGCTGTTCGCCGCACTGTCGGCCGAGGCCTCGGACCCGCTGCTCTTCGCCGGCTACGCCCTGTTCGGACTGGGCTTCGGCCTGGTCAACGCGCCCATAACCAACACCGCGGTCTCCGGGATGCCCCGGTCCCAGGCGGGCGTGGCGGCGGCGGTCGCCTCCACCAGCCGGCAGACCGGCGGCACCTTGGGCGTCGCCGTGATCGGGGCGGTGCTGGCGGCGGGGACGGCGGGCGGTGCGGAGTTCACCGCGGCGGCCCGGCCCGCCTGGTGGATCATCACGGTCTGCGGGGGGCTCGTACTGGCCGTGGGTGCGGCGACCACCGGCCGGTGGGCCCGGGCCACGGCCGCACGGACGGCCCGACGGCTGGAGCCGGCCTCCCGCAAGCCTTCTCCGGCCGGGGCTCCGCCGCGCCGCGCCTGACGGGTCTGCGCGTCCACCACCACGCCCTCCCGTGATCGACTCATCCTGACGAGTGACAGATATTGAAATCTGTCACTCGTCATGCCATTCTCGTTGCATGACCAAGAACGAGAACACCCGCCGGAGCGCGACCCCCGCCCGGGCCGGACGCACCCTCGGCTCGACCGGTCCGACCGTTTTCCCGCTGGGCCTGGGCTGCATGGGCATGTCCGCCCTCTACGGGGAGGCCGACCGCAGCGAGTCGATCGCGACGATCCACGCCGCGCTGGACGCGGGGATCACGCTGCTGGACACCGGCGACTTCTACGGCATGGGCCACAACGAGCTCCTCATCAACGAAGCCCTGCGCACCGCGCCGGCCGCTGCCCGCGAACAGGCAGTGACCAGCGTGAAGTTCGGCGCCCTGCGGACGGTCGAGGGGGCCTTCACCGGTTACGACGGCCGCCCGGAGGCCGTGAAGAACTTCCTGGCCTACTCGCTCCAGCGGCTCGGCCGGGACCACATCGACATCTACCGGATCGCCCGCGTGGATCCGGCCGTGCCGATCGAGGAGACCGTGGGCGCCATCGCCGAGGCCGTCGAAGCCGGGCACGTGCGGCACATCGGCCTGTCCGAGGTGGGTGCGGACACCCTGCGCCGGGCCGCGGCCGTGGCCCCGATCGCGGACCTCCAGATCGAGTACTCGCTCATCTCCCGCGGCATCGAGGAGGAGATCCTGCCGACCGCCCGCGAGCTCGGCATCGGCATCACCGCGTACGGGGTGCTCTCCCGCGGCCTGATCAGCGGCCACTTCACCCGCGACCGGGAACTGGCTCCGGGCGACTTCCGCGGGATGAGCCCCCGCTTCCAGGGCGGGAACCTCGACCGGAACCTCGAGCTGGTCGAGGCGCTGCGCAAGGTCGCCGAGGGCAAGGGGATCAGCGTGGCGCAGACCGCCATCGCCTGGGTGCTCTCGCGCGGCGAGGACATCGTGCCGCTGGTGGGCGCCCGCCGCCGGGACCGGCTCGCCGAGGCACTCGGTGCCATGGAGGTGGAGCTGACCGCGGCAGACCTCTCGGCGATCGAGGAGGCGGTCCCGGCGGGGTCCGCGGCCGGGGAGCGCTACCCGGCGGCGCAGATGGACCACCTGGACAGCGAGCACTGAGCTGGCGGTACGGTCGTATCCATGTCACCCGCTGCCGCCGAGCCCCTGACCCCCGAGCGCATCCTCGAGACCACCGAGGAGGTGCTGCGGCGCTACGGCCCGACGAAGGCGACCGTCGTGGACGTGGCGCGCGCCCTGGGCGTCAGCCACGGCAGCGTGTACCGGCACTTCCCGTCGAAGGCGGCGCTGCGCGAGGCGGTCACGGACCGGTGGCTCGCCAAGAGCGTCGACCGCCTGGAGGGGATCACCTCGGCGCCCGCCGAGAGCGCCCCCTCCAAGCTGGAGGCGTGGCTCGAGGCGCTCTTCGACGCCAAGCGCCACAAGGCGGGCGACGACCCGG
Source organism: Streptomyces sp. NPDC046876 (assembly GCF_040645035.1). Lineage (NCBI taxonomy): Bacteria > Bacillati > Actinomycetota > Actinomycetes > Kitasatosporales > Streptomycetaceae > Streptomyces > Streptomyces sp. NPDC046876. The sequence goes on from NZ_JBEYXK010000007.1 coordinate 119,141, forward strand.
AGCTGTTCGCGACGTACACGGTGCTGCTCGCCGAGAACAGCGGGGTGGTCGACCACCACCTGAGCCAGCTGATCGCCCAGTTGGGCCGGATCATCGCCGAGGGGGTCGCGGCGGGCTCGCTCTCCGCGCCCGATGTGCCGGCCGCCGCCCGGGCGGTGTTCGATGCCACCGGCCGGTTCCACGATCCGCAGTACGCGGGCGAATGGCTCTCGCCCACGATCGGCGAGGAGTTCCACGCCGTGACGTCCCTGGTGATCCGGGGCCTGCGCGCCTGAACTGGCGTGCGTGGGCGCCCCGTTATGCGGAATGAGACACTCCGCACGGTTTGGCGATCATTTGAGCCGTGTCGGCTTGTACATGCCAGCAACAGTTCCTTACGGTCCCCTTACCGCACACTTTTCAGGCACGTTCCAGGGGGAACCTTGTCCACGGCAGCAGTACAGCCCTCACCTCCCGCGCGCTCCGGTGGAGCAGCCGCGGTCGGCTTGATCCTGACCATCGCGCTCAGCGTGGTCGCACCGATCATCACCTACAACACGCTCGTCGACGACCACGGTTGGAGCGAGGCCTCGGCGCTGCTGGTCAGCGGCGCCTGGCCGATCCTCGACAGCATCATCATGGTGGCCTGGCGGCGCAAGCTGGACGAGTTCGCCATCGTCACCCTGGTGTTCCTGGGGATCACCGCCGCCGTCTCCCTCATCGGCGCCAACTCCACCCGGGCCCTGCTGATCAAGGACTCGGCCGTCACGGGGCTGTTCGGGCTCCTGTGCCTGGCCACGCTGCTCGCGCCGCGTCCGCTGATGTTCTACTTCGGCCGCAAGTTCGGCACGGACGGCACCCCGGCGGGCGTGGCGTACTACAACGGCCTGTGGCAGTTCGAGGGCTTCCGCAAGGCCCAGCGCCACATCACCCTGGTCTGGGGCGTGGCCTACCTGATCGAGGCGGCGGTCCGGATCGCCCTGTCGTACGCCCTGGCCACCTCCACCATGGTGACCCTGAGCCCGTTCATGATCTACGGGACGCTCGGCGGCCTCGCCGTGTGGACCATGAGGTTCGTCAAGCGCACCAAGGCGGAGGGCGCCAAGCGGGCCGCCGCGGCGGCGGCCGCTGCCGAGCAGGCCGGCAGCTCCGCGGCCTGACCAGCCGCCCGCAGCACAGACAAGACCGGTGGCCCGGTGCGCGGATCGCGCACCGGGCCACCGGCCGTTCAAGCGGGACCTAGCAGCCGAGCAGGCGGCTGCCGAGGTAGGCCTGGATCTGGTCCAGGGAGACGCGCTCCTGCTTCATGGTGTCGCGCTCGCGCACGGTCACGGCGTTGTCGTCCAGGGTGTCGAAGTCGACGGTGACGCAGAACGGCGTACCGATCTCGTCCTGGCGGCGGTAGCGGCGGCCGATGGCGCCCGCGTCGTCGAACTCGATGTTCCAGTTCTTGCGCAGGTCGGCTGCGAGGCCCTTGGCCTTCGGCGACAGCTGCGCGTTGCGGGACAGCGGCAGGACGGCGACCTTGATCGGGGCCAGGCGCGGGTCGAGGCGCATCACGGTGCGCTTCTCCATGACGCCCTTGGCGTTCGGGGCCTCGTCCTCGTTGTACGCGTCGAGCATGAACGCGAGCATGGCGCGGTTGACGCCGGCCGCCGGCTCGATGACGTACGGGGTGTAGCGCTCACCGGCTTCCTGGTCGAAGAAGGTGAGGTCCTGGCCGGAGGCCGCGGAGTGGGCCTTCAGGTCGTAGTCCGTGCGGTTGGCGATGCCCTCGAGCTCGGAGAACTCGCTGCCGCCGAAGTTGAAGCGGTACTCGATGTCGGCGGTGCGCTTCGAGTAGTGGGACAGCTTCTCCTTCGGGTGGTCGTACCAGCGGATGTTCTCCTCGCGGATGCCCAGGTCGCGGTACCAGTTCCACCGCTCCTGCATCCAGTACTCCTGCCACTGGTCGTCCTCGCCCGGCTTGACGAAGAACTCCATCTCCATCTGCTCGAACTCGCGGGTGCGGAAGATGAAGTTGCCCGGCGTGATCTCGTTGCGGAAGGACTTGCCCATCTGGGCGATGCCGAACGGCGGCTTCTTGCGCGAGGAGGTCTGCACGAGGGCGAAGTTGGTGAAGATGCCCTGGGCGGTCTCGGGGCGCAGGTACGCCTTGGAGCCGGTGTCCTGGGTCGGGCCGAGGTGGGTCTCCAGCATGCCGGAGAACTGCTTCGGCTCGGTGAACTGGCCCTTCACACCGCAGTTGGGGCAGTTGACGTCGGCCAGGCCGTTCTCGGGGAGGCGGCCGTGCTTGGCCTCGTACGCCTCTTCGAGGTGGTCGGCGCGGTGGCGCTTGTGGCAGGAGGTGCACTCGGTCAGCGGGTCCGAGAAGGTCGCGACGTGGCCCGACGCCACCCAGACCTCGGGGGCCAGGATCACGGAGGAGTCGATGCCGACGATGTCCTCACGCCCGGTGACCATGGCCTTCCACCACTGGCGCTTGATGTTCTCCTTGAGCTCGACACCCAGCGGACCGTAGTCCCAGGCAGCCCTGGAGCCGCCGTAGATCTCACTGCAGGGGTAAACGAAGCCACGGCGCTTGCTCAGGCTGACGATGGTTTCGATCTTGTCGGCGGCCACGGTGCTCTCTTCATTACGAGGACGAACGGCGAATGCCTCAGGTTACCGGCGTCCGCACCCCCCCTTTCAACTCGGATACCCCTCCACGGCGCGGGCACCCCTGCCCTCCACCAGGCTTTTTGACAACGGTTTCCATATTTGATGAAAATGGATGTCATGAACGCACGCCGCCTCATACCCGCCGCCGCCCTCGCCGGGGCCGTCGCCCTCGGTTCCACCGCCCTCACCGCCTGCTCCGGGGCCTCCGGCGCAGGCGGCGGCAAGGACGGCAAGCTCGCCGTGACGGCGTCGTTCTACCCCCTGCAGTTCCTCGCCGAGCAGATCGGCGGGGACCACGTCAGCGTCTCCTCGCTCACCAAGCCCGGCGTCGAGCCGCACGACCTGGAGATCACCCCCAAGCAGACCGGCCGGCTCGGCCAGTCCGACGTGATCGTCTACCTCAAGGGCCTGCAGCCCGCCGTGGACAAGGCCGTCGAGCAGGCCGGCGTGAAGAACGTCGTCGACGCCGCCGCCCTGACCGCACTGGAGGCCCACGGCTCCGCCGGCCACGACCACGCCCACGAGGGCGCGGGCGAGCACGCCGAGGACCACGCGGGCGGCCACGACCACGACCACGGCGGCGAGGGCGGCAAGGACCCGCACGTCTGGCTCGACCCGGTGAAGTACGCCGAGATCGCCAAGGGCGTCGGCGCGGCCCTGGAGAAGGCCGACCCCGGCCACGCGGCGGACTACCGGAAGAACACCGACGAGCTGACCGGCAAACTCGGCGCCCTCGACGCGGAGTTCAAGGACGGCCTGGCGAACAGCGCCTCGAAGACCTTCATCACCACCCACTCCGCCTTCGGCTACCTCGCCGAGCGCTACGGCCTCGACCAGGAGGGCATCTCCGGCGTCGACCCCGAGTCCGAGCCGAGCCCGGCCCGAATGAAGGAGCTCCAGGAGCTGGCGAGGAAGGAGAATGTCTCCACCGTGTTCTTCGAGACCCTCGCCAGCGACAAGACGGCCAAGGCCCTCGCCGGCGACACGGGCCTGAAGACGGACGTCCTCGACCCGCTCGAGGGCATCACCGACACGTCCCAGGGCGCCGACTACTTCGAGGTCATGCGGTCCAACCTGAAGAACCTCCAGAAGGCGCTCGGCAGCAAGTGAAGGCAGTAACGGAGGCGCGTGCCATGCAGTCCCAGCCCGACCAGGCAACGGACCAGCCCGTCATATCCCTGCGCGGGGCCACCGCCTCGCTGGGCTCGCGCCCGGTGCTGCGCGGGGTCGACCTCACCGTCCGGCGCGGCGAGGTCGTCGCGCTGCTCGGGGCCAACGGCTCCGGCAAGTCCACCGCCGTGCGCGCCGTCGTCGGCCAGGTGCCGCTGTCCGGCGGCGAGCTGGCCCTGTTCGGCACCGACTTCAAGCGCTTCCGCGCCTGGTCGCGGATCGGGTACGTCCCGCAGCGCACGACCGCGGCCAGCGGCGTCCCCGCCACCGTCCGCGAGGTCGTCTCCTCCGGCCGGCTGGCCCGCACCCGCTTCGGGGTCCTGCGGGGGGCCGACAGGGCCGCCGTCGAGCGGGCCCTGGCCCTGGTCGGCATGGACGCGCACGCCGGTGCCTCCGTCAACGCGCTCTCGGGCGGACAGCACCAGCGCGTGCTGATCGCCCGGGCGCTCGCCGTCGAGCCCGAGCTGTTGATCATGGACGAGCCGATGGCCGGCGTCGACCTCGGCAACCAGGAGGTCCTGGCGAACGCCGTGCGCGAGCAGGTCGCCGCCGGCACGACCGTCCTGCTCGTCCTGCACGAGCTGGGCCCCCTGGAGCCGCTGATCGACCGGGCCGTGGTGCTGCGCGACGGCTGCGTCGTCCACGACGGGCCGCCGCCGGAGGCCGTGGGCCAGCACGCCCTGCCCGGCCACGACCACGTACACCCCCACGCGGCGCACGACGCCGAGCCCCTGCGGACGGGACTGCTGAGCTGATGGAATTCCTCGACTTCGCCTTCATGCAGCGGGCCCTGCTCGCGGCCGTCCTGGTCGGCATCACCGCGCCCGCGATCGGCACCTACCTCGTCCAGCGGCGCCAGGCCGTCATGGGCGACGGCATCGGCCACGTGGCCATGACCGGTGTGGCGCTCGGCTTCCTGCTGAACGCCAGCCCGGTGTGGATCGCCACCCTGGTCGCCGTCGTGGGCGCCGTCGGCATGGAGCTGATCCGCTCCCGCGGCCGCACCAGCGGCGACATCGCGCTCGCCATGCTCTTCTACGGGGGCCTCGCCGGCGGCGTGATGATCATCAACCTGGCTCCGGGCGGCTCCACGGCCAATCTGACCAGCTACCTCTTCGGCTCGATCACCACCGTCTCACCCGAGGACGTCACCGCGGTCGTGGTCCTCGCGGCCTTCGTCGTCGCCGTCACCGTGGGCCTGCGCCGCCAGCTGTTCGCCGTCTGCCAGGACGAGGAGTTCGCCCGCGTCACCGGGCTTCCTGTGCGCTTCCTGAACCTGCTGATCGCGGTCACCGCCGCCGTCACCGTCACCGTCGCGATGCGCATCGTCGGCCTGCTGCTGGTCAGCGCCATGATGGTGATCCCGGTCGCGGCCGCCCAGCGCGTCACCCGCGGATTCACCGCCACCCTGGCCGTCGCCATGGGCATCGGCGTGCTCGTCTCGCTCTCCGGCACGATCGCGACGTACTACATCGACGCGCCGTCCGGCGGCACCATCGTGCTGCTGGCCATCGGCGTCTTCATGGTGATGACCGCCCTGTCCGCGCCGCTGGCCCGGCGCCGGGCCTCGGCGGCCCGGGCCGCCGAAGAGGTCTGCACGCGCGACGACGTGAAGGTCCAGTAAGGGCGGCCGCCTGGCACAATTGGGCCGAGGCCGATACGAGGAGGAACCGGTGGCGACTGCGCCTGGCGAGACGAATACCGCGCCAGTACGAGGACGATCCACCCGGCAGCGGGCAGCGGTCGCGGCGGCGCTGGACGAGGTGGACGAGTTCCGCAGCGCCCAGGAGCTGCACGACATGCTCAAGCACCGCGGTGACTCCGTGGGCCTGACCACGGTCTACCGCACCCTCCAGTCCCTCGCCGACGCCGGGGAGGTGGACGTGCTGCGCACCAGCGACGGCGAGTCCGTCTACCGGCGCTGCTCCACCGGGGACCACCACCACCACCTGGTCTGCCGCGGCTGCGGCAAGGCCGTCGAGGTGGAGGGCCCGGCGGTGGAGAAGTGGGCGGAGGCGATCGCCGCAGAGCACGGCTTCGTGAACGTCGCCCACACGGTGGAGATCTTCGGCACCTGCGCCGACTGCGCCTCCGCCGCCTCCTAGAGCCGCCGCAGGTTCGCGTCCAGCGTCGCCCGCAGCCGGTCGAGGTCCTCGGGGACCAGGGCGCCCCTTTTGGGCAGCCAGCCCAGGTTCCCGTTGTCGAAGGCCCGGACGAACAGGTTCCGGGTCTCGGTCCAGCCGGTGCACTGGTCCCAGCGGGTGGCCTCCGCCGTCCCGTCCGGACGGTGGTTGCGCATCCCCAGCCCGCTGATCGCGCACCGGTACTCGGGGTACTCCGCAGCCCAGGCATACCACCGGCGCGCCGTCCGCCACTGGAGCAGCGACAGGGACAGAGCCCCGAGGGCCGCTGCCACCCCGGTCGAAAAGGTCAGGCCCCCGGGCTCACGTCCCGGCCGTGCTCGACCACGGTGTCCACGGCGCCTGCCAGCGGGAGCAGGACCAGCCAGAAAAGCAGCTGCAGACGACCCCTGGGCGTCCTCACGGCGCGCCACCGGAGCACTTCCCGCGCGTCGCCGCGCGCAGCCCCGTAGTACAGCTCCACCGTCCGGGGGCGCCGGCGATCTCCACTTAGATGCGCTCCAGGTTGGCGTCCAGGAGCGCGCGCAGCCGGTCGACGTCCTCGGGGTGCCGGACGCCGCGCTTGGGGAGGACCGTCATGGACGCCGCGCGCTTGGCGATGTCGAGCGTGACGAAGACGTCGTCCGTTTCGGCGTAGACGGGCTGTGCGGTCCAGTGCATGCGGGAGGAGTACCGCTGCGTGGTCACGCTGATCCCGGAGCCGTCGACGACGGTCCGGGTCTGCCCCGCCTTCGCCAGCATCCCGGCGAAGGCGCGCGCCTGGAGTCGGGGTCCGAAGATCGAGAGCCCGCACAGCAGCAGGCCCGCCCCGAGGAACATCACCGCCTTCGACCCGGCGGGCTGCCCGCTCAGCAGGGCACTGCCGCCCAACAGGGCCGAGAGGCCGCCGAGCAGCGGCATCAGCCACCGCTGCCGGCGCAGTGCGGGCGTCGCCCGGGTGCGGACCCGGATGGCCTGCGTGAGATCGGCTGTGGTGACCTCGTAGACGAGCTCGACGCCTTCCCCGGCCCCGGCCGCCGCAGCCGGCTCCACTTCATCCATGTGCATGACAGCGGAGCCTACAACCGCGGCAGGTTCCGGGCGATCATCGCCCGCAAGGCCTCCCGCTCGGCCGGGTTACGTATAGCGCGCTTGGGTAGCCAGCCGAGGTCACCGGTCGCCCGGTAGTACGCCTCGATGGGCCGCCCTGCATCCGCCGCCGCCCCGGCTTCCGTGTTCACGACACGGAAGCCCAAGGCGTACCCGGTCAGCCGGCGGAGCCGTCCGGTTCCACCTGGTTGGGGACGGCGCCGCCGAAGCGGCGGTCACGCTGGGCGAACTCCAGGCAGGCCTGCCACAGGTGGCGCCGGTCGAAGTCCGGCCAGAGCACGTCCTGGAAGACCATCTCGGCGTAGGCGCTCTGCCAGATCAGGTAGTTGGAGGTGCGCTGCTCGCCGCTGGGGCGCAGGAACAGGTCCACGTCCGGCATGTCCGGGTAGTACAGGTACTTCGCGAGGGTCTTCTCGGTGACCTTCGACGGGTCCAGCCGCCCGGCCTTGACGTCCTCGGCGAGCGCCTGGGCGGCGTCGGCGATCTCGGCGCGGCCGCCGTAGTTCATGCAGAAGTACAGCGTCAGCTTGTCGTTGCCCTTGGTCTGCTCCTGCGCGACCTGCAGCTCCTTGGCCACCGACTTCCACAGCTTGGGCATCCGGCCCACCCAGCGCACCCGGATGCCGAGCGAATCGAGCTGGTCGCGGGTCTTGCGGATGAAGTCGCGGTTGAAGTTCATCAGGAAGCGCACCTCGTCGGGCGAGCGCTTCCAGTTCTCGGTGGAGAAGGCGTAAAGAGAGATGTTCTTGACGCCCATCTCTATGGCGCCCTGGAGGACGTCGAGGACCCGCTCGGCGCCCACCTTGTGGCCCTCGGTGCGCGGCAGGCCGCGCTCCTTGGCCCAGCGGCCGTTGCCGTCCATCACGATGGCGACGTGCTCCGGGACCAGCTCACCCGGGATCTTCGGGGGCCGGGCACCGGAGGGGTGCGGCTCGGGAAGCGTGTACTCGCGGCGGGAGCGTCCCAGGAATCCGCGTACTGCCATGGCGCTTTGGTCTCCGATCTCGGTCACTTCTCTACGTAACGCAAGGAGCGCAGTCCGCGCTCCAGATGCCAGTGCAGATAGGCGGAAACGAGTCCGCTCCCCTCGCGCACGTACCGCGGTTCCGCCGCGTCGGCGGTTGCCCAGTCCCCCGTGAGCAGGGCGCTGAGCAGCCCGATGGCCTCAGCAGATGGTACGACGCTGCCGCCGACCCGGCAGTCCCCGCAGACGACCCCGCCCGCGGAGACCGAGAAGTGCCGGTTGGGGCCGTGGATGCCGCACTTCGCGCAGTCCTCGAAGCTGGGCGCGTAGCCGTTGACGGCGAGGGAGCGCAGCAGGAAGGCGTCGAGGATGAGGTTCGGGTCGTGCTCGCCGCGCGAGAGGGTGCGCAGGGCGCCGATGAGCAGCAGGTACTGCTGCACGGCGGGCTCGCCCTCGTTCTCGGTGAACCGCTCGGCGGTCTCCAGCATCGCGGTGCCGGCGGTGTAGCGGGCGTAGTCGGTGACGATGCCGTTGCCGTACGGGGCGATGATCTCGGTCTGGGTGCACAGCGGGAGGGTGCGGCCGACGAGCTCACTGCCGCGGGCGAAGAACTGCACGTCGGCGTGGGAGAAAGGTTCCAGCCGGGCGCCGAACTTCGACTTGGTGCGCCGCACCCCGCGGGCGACGGCCCGCACGCGTCCGTGGCCGCGGGTCAGCAGCGTGATGATGCGGTCCGCCTCGCCGAGCTTCTGGGTGCGCAGCACGATGCCGTCGTCGCGGAACAGACTCATGTGCCCATTGTCGCCTGTGCGGGCACAGCGACGGCCCTCCGTCCGGACACGTCCGGGCGGAGGGCCGTCACCCCTTGGGAGGATCAGGAGGCGGGTGCGGCGGCTTCGTCCGCGTCCGGCTTCTTCTCGGCGTCGGCGGCCCCGTCCGTGCCCGCGTCGGCGACGACGGCCACGGCGACGGTGCTGTCGACGGACTCGGCGGGATCGGCGGACTCATCGGTGTCGGCGGACTCAGCCGTGTCGGCTGACTCGGCGGATGCGGCCGGCTCGGCGCCGTCCTTCGGGGCTGCCGCCTGGGCGGGCAGCTCTGCCCGGGGGGCGGCGTTGTGCGCGTCGTCCCTGCCCAGGCCGTTGAAGATCAGGTTGAGCGCGATCGCGGCCGTGGCACCGAGCGTGACACCGCTGTTGAGCAGCGAGGACAGGTCGGCGTTCATGTGCTCCTTGAAGAACACCGGGACGGTGGCCGGGAGCAGCGCGAAGGCCAGGGAGACACCCACGATCAGGGCGTTCTTCTCCTCTTTCAGGTCGACCTTGCCCAGGGTCTGGATACCGGCCAGGGCCACCATCGCGAACATCACGGTCGCGGCGCCGCCGAGGACGGCGTGCGGCACGGAGGCGACGATCGCGGCGGCCTTGGGCAGCAGGCCGAGCAGGATCATGAAGGCGCCCGCGGCGACCACCACGAACCGGCTCTTGACCTTGGTCATCCGCACCAGGCCGACGTTCTCGGCGAAGGCCACGTACGGGAAGGAGTTGAGGACGCCGCCGAGGGCGGTGGCGGCGCCGTCGGCCCGCAGGGCGCGGGCGACGGTCTCGCTGTCGACCTCCTTGCCGACGATGTCGCCGACCGCGTAGGTGTCACCGGTGGTCTCGACCATGGTGATCAGCATGACGATCAGCATCAGGACGATCGGGAACCACTCGAACTTCGGCGCCCCGTAGTGGAAGGGCGTGGTGACGCCCACCCAGTCGGCCTTGCCGACGTCGCCGAACTTCGCGTCGCCGAGCAGGAAGGCGACGACGGTGCCGCCGACCAGGCCGAGCAGGATCGCGATGCTGGACAGGAACGGCCGGCCGAGCTTCATCAGGACCAGGATGAAGAGCATGGTGCCGCCGGCGTAGGCGAAGTTCTTCGGGTCGCCGAAGTCGGGGCTGCCGAGGCCGCCCGCGGCGTCGTTGAGGCCGACCGGGATGAGCACGATGCCGAGCACCGTGATCACCGAGCCGGTGACCACCGGCGGGAACAGCCGCATCACGGCCCGGAAGGCCTGCGGGGGCAGCCAGGCGAACGCGAAGGTCGCGATGCCGGCCGTGATGACGGCGCCGTAGATGACGAGGAGGGCGGCGGTCCCGCCGCCGGCTCCGAGGCCGATGGCGATCATCGGCGACACCGCGGTGAAGGTGACGCCCTGGATCAGGGGCAGGCGCGCGCCGATCCGGCCGATGCCCCAGGCCTGGATGATCGAGGCGATGCCGCAGGTGAAGAGGTCGGCGTTGATGAGGTAGACCAGCTGCTCCGTGGAGAGCTTGAGGGCTCCGCCCACGATGATCGGCACGATGACCGCGCCTGCGTAGAACGCCAATACGTGCTGGAAGCCGTAGAGGGCGAGTTTGGGAAGGGGGAGCACCTCGTCGACCGGGTGGGTGCTCTGCTCTCCGGTTTCGGGGAGCCGGGCGGCGACACGTGCCATCTCTGCCTTGCCCTTCAAGAGGTAGGTAATCGAGAGGAATTTCTGGTTATCCCCGGTCGAAGTGGGTCGCTATCCCGTTGGTTCGCCAGGGTTTCAGTTGCGTTCACGTGGAATCGAACCCCCGCTGTGTTACCGGCAGAGTTTCGTCGTGTGACCGGAATTGAACGCCTGTGGGAGAGCCCACAGATATCGGAGACTTCTACAAATTGTTGACCTTGAAGGGGTTCAACTTTGTGGGTTCAGCCAATGGCGGATCCCCCGCTCGGCGCGGTAAGGACTGAGACCTCCCAAGCCCTCTTCACCCCGTGCACGAATGCGAAGGCAGGTGCTCCGACGTGCACGTATGCACTTAGCGCCAGGCCTCGCGGCAAATACGAAAGGACCGCTCCGGGTGTCCACGTGGTGGAATCACCGATGCCGGAGCGGTCCTCGAATGGCGCGAATTCAGCGGCGCGAGGCCGGATCGTTACCTCATACCGGGCGGTTACTGCCGGGTTTCGGCCGGATTTCAGGGCGCGCTGACCGCCGACAGCAGCCGGCTCACCTCGTCGGAGCCGATTCTCAGGGCCGCGCCCACCGTGGCGAGCACCTCCCGCTCGGCCGGCGTGTAGGGGCCGTCCGCGAGGGCGATGCGGGCCCCCTGGAGCAGGATCGACTCCCGGCCGGGCCCGACCAGGTGCGGCGCCAGCGGTTCCAGCGCCTCGTGCAGCTCGATGGCGAGCGCCGCGCCGCAGCAGTCCGGGGCGTCGTAGAGCCCGAGCCGGCCCTCGTCACGGGCCAGGGCCTCCACGAGGGACTCCAGCTGCTCCTGCGTGCAGTCCTGGAAGCCCGCGGCCCGTACGGCCGACACGGCGGCGTCCAGCGCCCCGCGGGCACAGGTGCCGCCCGCCGCGAGCACGGCCAGGGCCACGGTGTGCACGGCGTCGCGCAGCAGCGCCGAGAAGCGGGTGGTGGTGAGGTGGTCGAGGACCTCGGTGTCGAAGCGCTCGCGGCAGCCCTGGCACTCCACGACGGGCCCGGCCTGCCCGCGCGGCAGCAGCGGGACCCCGAGGACGGTGAACCGGCGGCGTCCGGTGCGCCGGCGGTAGTTGCGGTCGCCGCCGCAGTCGGGGCAGAAGAACTCCCCGTCGCCCACGGTGCTCCACGTGGTGCGGATGCCCCAGACCGTCAGCTTCCGGCCGTCCCCACCCCGAACTGGCAGCACGTCGCACCTCCGTATCTCCCCCGCGGCCCTGCGGGCGCGGGCGGGAACCCCGGGCAGCGTAGCCCGGGTTGGCGTGATGTTAGCCACATCGGTGAGGCTTCGTCAGTCGTGTGACAAGACAACATGTGCCGCCGCGCGCAGTTGGCCGGTCTGCGCCCCCGCGCCTCCCCCGGCCGTGCGCCCGTTGTCCCTACGCTCGCCGCGTGAACGAGAAATCCTGTCTGGTCACCGGCGCCGCGAGCGGGATCGGCCGCGCCACCGCCGCCCTGCTGGCCCGCTCCGGCGCCCGCGTGACGGCGGCCGACATCAACGGCCCCGGGGTGCGTGCCGTGCGTACGGAACTGGCCGCGGAGGGGTTCGACATCGCCGTGGTCACCGGGGACGTCGCCGATCCCGAGGCCAACCGGGCGATGGTGCGGGCCGCGGTCGACGCGTACGGGCGGCTCGACGTCGCCGTGGCGAACGCCGGGGTGCTCCCCCTTTCGGACCTGCGGGAGACCACTGCCCAGGACTGGGACCGGGTCATGGCGATCGACGGCCGCGGGATGTTCCTGACCTGCAAGTACGCCATCGAGACGATGACCGCGCAGGAGGCTCCGGGCGGGGCGGTGGTGTGCGTGTCCTCGATCTCGGGCGTGGCCGGACAGGCCCGGCAGGCGGCCTACGGGCCGGCGAAGTTCGTGGCCTCGGGGCTGACCAAGCACCTCGCGGTGGAGTGGGCGGCGCGGGGCATCAGGGTCAACGCGGTGGCCCCGGGAACCATTCGTACGGAGCGGGTGCGGGCGCTGGCGGACGAGCCGGGCGGGCCGGAGTACCTCGAGGAGATGTCCGCCGCCCACCCGATGGGCCGGCTCGGCGAGCCGGAGGAGGTCGCGCGCGTCATCGCATTCCTGGCGTCCGACGCGGCTTCGTTCGTGACGGGCGTGGTGCTCCCGGTGGACGGCGGCTACCTCGCCCGTTGACGGCGGCCGGCCCGCGGCCGGGAACGCCTACGGCACCGCCCCGCCCCCTCCTGGCACGAGGGGACGGGGCGGCGCGTCGCGGGAGCCCGGCGGGTCAGCGGCCCGCGCGGTTCACCGCGGAGATGACCGCCTTCAGGGAGGCGCGGGTGGTGTTGGCGTCGATGCCGATGCCCCACAGGACGCGGCCGTCGATGGCGCACTCGATGTAGGAGGCGGCGACGGCGGAGGCGCCCTCGCTCATCGTGTGCTCGGTGTAGTCCAGCAGGCGGGCGTCGACGCCGATGCCGGCCAGCGCGTCGAAGAAGGCCGAGATCGGACCGTTGCCGGTGCCGTTCAGGACCGTCTCCACGCCGTCCACGACCGCCTCGACGGTCAGCGTGTCGGTGCCGTCCTTGTCGGTCGCCGTCGAACCGGAGCGCAGCTGGATGCGGCCCCACGGGTTCTCCGGGTTGGGCAGGTACTCGTCCGAGAAGATGTCCCAGATCGCCTTCGGCGTGACCTCGCCGCCCTCGGCGTCGGTCTTGGCCTGGATGATCCTGGAGAACTCGATCTGCATGCGGCGCGGCAGGTCCAGCTTGTGGTCGTTCTTCAGGACGTACGCGATGCCGCCCTTGCCGGACTGCGAGTTGACCCGGATGACCGCCTCGTAGGAGCGGCCGACGTCCTTGGGGTCGATCGGCAGGTACGGCACCGCCCACTCGATCTCGTCGACGGTCTTGCCCTGGGCGGCCGCGTCGGCCTCCATGGCGTCGAAGCCCTTCTTGATGGCGTCCTGGTGGGAGCCGGAGAAGGCCGTGTAGACCAGGTCGCCCGCGTACGGGTGGCGCGGGTGGACCGGCATCTGGTTGCAGTACTCGCTGGTGCGGCGGATCTCGTCGATCTGGGAGAAGTCGATCTGCGGGTCGATGCCCTGCGAGAACAGGTTCATGCCCAGCGTGATCAGGTCGACGTTGCCGGTGCGCTCGCCCTGCCCGAACAGGCAGCCCTCGATGCGGTCGGCGCCGGCCATCAGGGCCAGCTCGGCGGCGGCGACGGCGGTGCCGCGGTCGTTGTGCGGGTGCACGGAGATGCAGATGTGCTCGCGACGGGTCAGGTGGCGGGCCATCCACTCGAAGCGGTCCGCGTGCGTGGACGGCGTCGAGCGCTCCACGGTGGCGGGCAGGTTCAGGATGATCTCGCGGCCGGGGCCGGGCTGCCAGACGTCGCAGACGGCCTCGCAGACCTCCAGGGCGAAGTCCAGCTCGGTGTCGGTGAAGATCTCCGGGCTGTACTGGTAGCCGAAGACGGTCTCGGGGCCCAGCAGCTTCTCGGCGTACTCCATGACCAGGCGGGTGCCGTCGACGGCGATCTGCTTGATCTGCTCCTTGGAGCCGCGGAAGACCACCCTGCGGAAGGTCGGGGCGGTCGCGTTGTACAGGTGGACGGTGGCGCGCTTGGCGCCCACCAGCGACTCCACGGTCCGCTCGATCAGGTCCTCGCGGGCCTGGGTCAGCACGGAGATGGTGACGTCGTCCGGGATCGCGCCCTCTTCGATGATGGAGCGTACGAAGGCGTAGTCGGTCTCGCCGGAGGAGGGGAAGCCGACCTCGATCTCCTTGTAGCCCATGCGCACCAGCAGGTCGAACATCTCGCGCTTGCGGGCGGGGGTCATCGGGTCGATCAGCGACTGGTTGCCGTCGCGCAGGTCGGTGGAGAGCCAGCGGGGCGCCTTGGTGACGCGGGCGTCGGGCCAGGTACGGCCCGGCAGGTCGACCTGCTCGTAGAAGCCGTACTTGTGGATCGGCATGCCGGAGGGCTGCTGGGTGTGGGTCGCGTTGGTGATGGGCGTGGGGCGACCGACAAAAGGCTGCTGGCTCATGACGTTGGGCTCCTCGCGTGTCCGCGTGTAGTTCGCTGGGACGGCCGACTTCCGGTCGTAAAAACCGCAACACCAAACTCCGCGGGGAGGGGGTCGGCCTACGACTACAGACCCTCGCCGCGGCAGCTAAGGAGAAGCAGCCCGAAACGCATGATGGACCGAGCCTAGCCGAGCCGCGCCGTGACGCGAGGACCTGTTTCAGTATGCAAGACCCCCCTGTCCGTTTTGTACCGAATGTGAGCTACGTCTCCGCCGACCGCCCGAGGTCCGGTCGATCCGTCAATGCACCGCGACGGCTTTCAGACAACCGAATGAATCATGGTTGCAGGTAGTGACAGCGACATGACCCACTGCCACATTGCCGGGATGGATGCCTCCCACGCTTTCGCCTCCGCCCACGGCCTCGGCCGCACCCACCGCCACCCCGTCTTCTGCACCGTCGTGCCGCCGCACCTCCTCGACAAGGCCGCGCAGTCCCAGCGCGCCGGGCGCGCCGACGCCGCGCTGCGCACCCTCGAACACGACGCCGCCCTGCGCACCCGGCGCCGGATCACCGCGGTCCGCGCCGTGGCGCCGGCCGCGGTGGCGTCCGCCGACGACGACCCGCGCAGGACCGTCTACGACGCCCAGCACCGCACCCGGCTGCCCGGCAGGAAGGTCCGCGCGGAGGGCCAGGACCCGGTCAAGGACGCCACCGTGAACCGCGCGTACGCCGGCCTGGGCGCCACGTACGAGCTGTTCCTGAAGGCCTTCGGTCGGCGCTCGATCGACGGCGCCGGACTGGCCCTCGACGCGAGCGTCCACTACGGCCAGGACTACAACAACGCCTTCTGGGACGGCAGCCAGATGGTCTTCGGCGACGGGGACGGCGACCTGTTCGTCGATTTCACGGTGTCGGTGGACGTCATCGGGCACGAGCTGACGCACGGCGTCACCCAGTACACCGCCAACCTGGAGTACCACGGCCAGTCGGGCGCGCTGAACGAGTCGATGTCCGACGTCTTCGGCTCCCTGATCAAGCAGTACTCGCTGGACCAGACCGCCGAGGAGGCCGACTGGCTGATCGGCGCCGGACTGCTCGGCCCGGACGTCAGCGGGGTGGCCCTGCGCTCGATGAAGGCCCCGGGCACCGCGTACGACGACGACGAGCTCGGCAAGGACCCGCAGCCGGCCACGATGGACGGCTACGTGAAGACCTCCGGCGACAACGGCGGCGTGCACATCAACTCCGGCATCCCCAACCACGCCTTCTACCTGGCCGCCACCGAGCTCGGCGGCAAGGCCTGGGAGCGGGCCGGGCGGATCTGGTACGACACGCTGACCGGCGGGGAGCTGGCCTCCGACGCCACGTTCAAGGACTTCGCGCGCCTGTCCACGGCGGCGGCCGTCGCCCGCTTCGGCGAGGGCGGCGCGGAGCACCAGGCGCTGCAGAAGGCGTGGTCGACGGTCGGCCTGGGCTGAGCTGCCCCGTCCGGGACGGCGACCGGGGTAGAAAGGCGGCATGCGGATTCTGGTGGTGCGGACGGGCGGTTTCGCGGGCATCGAGCGCCGGGCCGAGGTGGACACCTCGGGCCGACCCGACGAGGACGAGTGGCGGGCCCTGGCCCAGCTGGCGCTGCGGCCCGCCGCGCCGCCCTCGGCCGCGGACCGGGTGCGCGACGGCTTCTCGTACCGGATCACGGTCGACGGGCGGACGGTGACCTGCCACGATCCGCACCTGTCCGACGCCCAGCGGGCCCTGATCTCCCGGGTCCTCAAAGAAGGTGCCTGAGCAGGGCGTCTTTGTTTGGATGGCGGGATGACACCCGCCTTCTTGTCCCGGCTCGAGCAGTACTACGACACCGTGCCGCGCGTGGGAGGTGCGCGGGCCGAGGACTTCGGCCCGCTGACCCTCTTCGTCCGGGAGGGCGCGGGCTGGCCGTACTACGCACGGCCCGCACTCGGCAGCTGCGGCGCCGGCCCGGCCGACGTGCAGCGCGTCCTGGCCCGCCAGAGGGAGCTGGACGTGCGCCGGGCCTTCGAATGGGTGGCCGAAACCAGTCCCTGGCTGCGGGGCCCCGTCGAGGCGGCCGGGCTGCGCGTCCACGCGCATCCGCTGATGGTGCTGGAGCCGTCCGCGCCGCGGCCTCCCGCGCACCCGGACGTCCGCCTCCTCGGCGCGGACGACCCGCTCCTGCGGGCCGCGGTGACGGTGCCGATGCTGGCCTTCGCCGACCCGGGAACCGCCGTCGGCGCGGCGGGGCCGGCCGAGCTGGCCGCGGCGGCGGCCGATCCCGCCGTCGAGGCCCGCCGGGGCGCTGTCGCCGAGATGCTGGCGTCCGGCCGCACCGCGATGGCGGTGGCGGTGCAGGACGGCGTGGTCCTGGCCGCGGGCCAGTACAACCCGGTCGGCGACGTCGCCGAGGTCGCCGGCGTCGGCACCCTCCCGGCCGCACGCCGCCGCGGCCTGGCCCTCGCCGTCACCTCGGCCCTGGTCGCCGACGCCCTCGCCCGCGGCGCCCGTACGGTCTTCCTCTCGGCCGGCGACGAGGCGGTGGCCCGGATCTACGCCCGGGCGGGCTTTCGCACCGTGGCCACGGCCCTCATCGCGGAAGCGGCGGCGGACGGGGGGACGGCCGGGGCGTAGCGGGGCACGGCTGCGTGCGGGGCTTGCCGAAACGGCAAAGGTCTTTGGCGGTGCTGCGGCGGGCGGCGCAGCATCGGGGACGTACGCAGCCCCCGACCGAGCACAGGAAGGGACCCCCGTGTCCGAGCACAGCCCCCGCCACCCGCATGCGCCCGCCCACGACCACTCCCACACCCACCACCACGGCGGGACCCCCGCCGAGACGCCCTCCGGTGACCGGGCGTTCTGGGACTCCCGCTACAGCGAGAGCGACCGCATCTGGAGCGGCAGGCCCAACGCGGACCTCGTCCGCGAGGTCGAGGGGCTCGCCCCCGGCCGCGCCCTCGACCTCGGCTGCGGCGAGGGCGCCGACGCCGTCTGGCTGGCCCGCCGGGGCTGGCAGGTCACCGGAACCGACATCTCGGGCGTGGCCCTGGAGCGGGCCGCCGCGCACGCCGCCGAGGCGGGCGTCGCCGACCGCATCGAGCTGCGGCAGCACGACCTCGCCGAGTCCTTCCCGCCCGGGGAGTTCGACCTCGTCTCGGCCTGCTTCCTGCACAACTACGGGGACTTCCCCCGCGCCCGGGTCCTGCGGACCGCCGCGGCGGCCGTGGCCCCCGGCGGGATCCTGCTGGTGGTCGGCCACGGCGGGTGGGCCACCTGGCAGCAGGAGGAGGGGCGCCCGGGGATCGACTTCCCGACCCCGGACGAGGTCCTCGCCCAGCTGGAGCTACCCGAGGGTGCCTGGGAGGTCCTGCGCGCGCAGGAGTACGTGCGTGAGCAGAACGGCCCCGACGGCCGGGCCGGGACCCGGGCCGACAACACCGTGAAGGTGCGCCGGCTCCCGTAGGGCGGGCCGGCCCTGCTGGCAGGCGGGTCCTAGAAGCCGAGCTTGCGCAGCTGCTTGGGGTCGCGCTGCCAGTCCTTGGCGACCTTCACGTGCAGGTCCAGGAAGACGGGGGTGCCGAGCAGCGCCTCGATGTGCTTGCGCGACTTCATCCCGACCTCCTTCAGGCGGGAGCCCTTCGGGCCGATGATGATGCCCTTCTGGCTCGGCCGCTCGATGTAGACGTTGGCGTGGATGTCGAGCAGCGGCCGGTCCGCCGGGCGGTTCTCCCGGGGGATCATCTCCTCCACCACGACGGCGATGGAGTGCGGGAGCTCGTCGCGCACGCCCTCCAGGGCGGCCTCGCGGATCAGCTCCGCGACCATCACCATCTCGGGCTCGTCGGTGAGGTCGCCCTCCGGGTACAGCGGCGGGCTCTCCGGCAGCATCGGCGCGATCAGGTCGGCCAGCAGCTGGACCTGGTTGTCGCCGACGGCGGAGACGGGGACGATCTCGGCCCACTCGATGCCGAGCTCGTCGCCGAGCTGCTGGATCGCGATGAGCTGCTCGGCGAGCTGCTTGGACTCGACCAGGTCGGTCTTGGTCACGATGGCGATCTTGGGGGTCTTCTTGATCCCCGCGAGCTCCTTGGCGATGAACTTGTCGCCGGGCCCGAGCTTCTGGTCGGCGGGCAGGCAGAAGCCGATGACGTCGACCTCGGCCCAGGTGGTGCGCACGACGTCGTTCAGCCGCTCGCCGAGGAGCGTGCGCGGCTTGTGCAGACCCGGGGTGTCGACCAGGACGAGCTGGGCGTCGGGGCGGTGCACGATGCCGCGGACGGTGTGGCGGGTGGTCTGCGGCCGGTTTGAGGTGATCGCGACCTTGGTGCCCACGAGTGCGTTGGTCAGGGTCGACTTCCCCGCGTTGGGGCGGCCGACGAAGCAGGCGAAGCCCGCACGGTGCGGGCCGGTGGACTCGGGGGAACGATCGCTCATACGGGCCATTCTCCCCGATGCCGCTCCCGGCGCCGACCAGGCGGTCACGAGAGGGTCAGGGTGAGGACCGCCGTGTACGCGCCCGGCGGGGTGTAGGGCGGGATGTGGAGGGTGACCTCGGCGTCGACCGTGAACCTGCCGCCGGCGGGCGGGGCACCGGCCTGCGCGCCGTCGGCCTGCGGGGCGCCGGCCGTGGTTGCGAGGACCGCGCCCTGCGGGCCGACCGTCCCGGCGCTGCCCGGGGTGCAGCGCCCGGGGCCGCCCGCCGCGGCCGTGCACCGCGGGGTCCAGCTCAGCGACGCTCCCGGGACGCGGACGCCGTCCGGGCCCGTGAGCTCGCTGACCCTGCCCGTCAGCGTCCATCCGGCCGCCGGTCCCCCGCGGGTGTCCTCGATCGTGACGGTGCCGATCCGGCCGGGCGCGGCGGCCCCGCTGCCGTACGCGACCCGGCCCAGGGTGATCGCCTCGCCCGCCTGGCTCATCGTCAGCCCGCCCGGACCCGGCTCGACCACCGCCGTCATCCGCTGCGTGCCGATCGGCGGCGGTACGGGGGCCGGGTCCAGGACCGTGTACGCCGCCGGGCCCGAGCCCTGCTGCGCCGACCAGGCCGTGCCCTCGTACGCGACGACCGCCGTGGTCTCCCGGTCGGTGACCGGGAGCTCCGCCCGGACCGCGCCCCGGACGTCCGCCGTGGCGCGCACCCGGTCCGCGGTCTCGGCGGCGCCCGCCCGGCCGGCCACCGTGACGGGCGCGCCCGGGGCGAAGCCGGCGCCGGTGACGGTGATCCGGGCGCCCGGCTTCCCGGCGGCGGTGGCGAGCGAGACCGACCGGAGGTTGGCCAGGGGCAGCGGGGTCGCGGTGAGCCGGGCGGAGACCGGGCTCCCGGTGGTGGTGCAGACGGTGTCGAACCCGGGCAGGCGCCTTGCGTGCAGGGTGTAGCCCGCCGGGGCGAGGGTGACCTCGCCGGGGGCGGTGGCGGTGAACGTGCCGGTCATGGTGAGGGCGGGCAGGGCCGCACCGGCCGGGACCGGGTCGTGGCGCCCGGCGCCGACCACGGTGACCGCGCCGGTCTGCGCGCCGCCCAGCAGTACGCGCCCGGTCGGGACCAGCGCGTCGGCCGGGAGCTCGGCCGACAGCGGGTTGACGGCAGGGGTGGCTGCCACCCGGTACGTCACGGTGACCGAGTCGCCGGCGCGGGGCCGCGGGTTGTCGACGGTGATCCGGGCCGTGGTCGGCCCGTCGGCGGGTGGGAGCCCGCTCTCCCGGGGCGGTAGGCAGTGCGTCGGGAACTCCACCCGGCCCGGCAGCGCTTCCCCCTCGGCAGCGGCAGGAGGGCCGAGCGCGCCCCCGGCGGCGGCCGCGAGCGCGGCCAGGCCGAAGGCCGCCGCCCCTCTCCTGCTGCCCGCCGCTCTTCGCACTGCCCGCCCCCAGGGTTCTTTCGTCGCGCCGAGGTGGGGCCATTCACGAGCGGGCCGCGGGAGAAGTCAATGCACGGCCCCCGCACCAACTGATGGCCCATCAGGAGATGGCAGGATCCGCCCCTCCGCCGGCCGCGGACCCCGCCCTGAACGTGCGCCGGTACGCCGTCGGGCTCACGCCCAGCGCGGCCTGCACGTGCTTGCGCAGCGACTGGGCCGTCCCGAACCCGGCCTCCCGCGCCACCTGTTCCATCGGCAGGTCCGTCTGCTCCAGCAGGCCCCGAGCCCGCTCCACCCGCTGCCGGAGGATCCACTCGCCGGGGCTGATCCCGGCCTCCTCCCGGAACCGGCGGGTGAAGGTCCGTACCGACATGGACTCCTGCTTCGCCAGATCGGCCAGCCGTACCGGCTCGTGCAGCCGGTCCAGCACCCAGGCGCGGGCCGCCCGGGTGCTGGCGAGCTGCGGCTGCGGCACGGGCCGCTCGATGAACTGGGCCTGCCCGCCGTCCCGGTGCGGCGGTACGACGGTCCGCCGGGCCACGTCGTTGGCGACGGCCGCACCGTGGTCGCGGCGCACGATGTGCAGGCACAGGTCGATGCCCGCGGCGACCCCGGCGGAGGTCAGCACGTCCCCGTCGTCCGTGTACAGCACGCCGGGGTCCACCCGTACGGCCGGGAAGAGGCGCTGGAAGTGCTCGGCGTGGGACCAGTGGGTGGTGGCGGGGCGGCCGTCGAGGCGGCCCGCGGCGGCGAGGACGTAACCGCCGGTGCAGATGGAGACGAGCCGGGTGCCGGGCCGGACACGGTCGAGGGCGCCGGCGAGCTCGTCGGTCAGCACGCCCTCCTCGTACACCGGCCCGAGCTCGTACGAGGCGGGCACGACCACGGTGTCGGCGGTGGCCAGCAGTTCGGGGCCGTGCTCGACGGTGATGGTGAAGTCGGCGTCGGTCTGTACGGGTCCGGGGGCGAGTGCGCAGGTCAGGATCTCGTACAGGGGCCGCCCGGCGGCATCCTTCGCACGGCCGAAGATCCGGTGCGGGATGCCGAGTTCGAAGGGCAGCAGGCCGGGGAGGGCGAGGACGACGACACGGTGCACGGCGGTCATGGCCCGATCGTATCGAAGGGTGTCGGTCAGGCCACTGTCCTGTGGAGCCCTTCCGGCCGGATCCTGACGGCGTGACGCAGACAGCCCCCTCCTCCACGCCCCCGGCCACCCCGCCCTCCGACCTCGCCTCCGACCTCCCCTCCGACCCTGCCTCCCCCACCGCCGCGCGCGGGCGCATCCACCGGGCCTGGTTCGTCGCGGCCGTCACCTTCGTGACGATCATCGGCGCCGCCGCCTTCGCCTCCCTGCCCGGCCTGCTCATCGAGCCGCTGCACGAGGAGTTCGACTGGTCGCGGGGCACGATCGGCTTCGCCGTCTCGGTCAACCTGGCCCTGTACGGGCTCACCGCGCCCTTCGCCGCGTCGCTGATGGACCGCTTCGGCATCCGCCGGGTGGTGGCGGTGGCCCTGCTGGTGATCTCCGCCGGCTCGGTCGCCACGGTGTGGATGACCGCCGCCTGGCAGCTGGTGCTGTTCTGGGGCGTGCTGGTGGGCCTCGGCAGCGGCTCCATGGCGCTGGCGTTCGCGGCGACCGTGACCAACCGCTGGTTCACCGCCCGGCGCGGCCTGGTCACCGGCATCCTGACCGCGGCCGGGGCCTCCGGCCAGCTGATCTTCCTGCCGCTGCTGTCCTGGCTGGTGGAGCACCACGGCTGGCGGCCGGCCGCGGTGACCGTATCGCTGGCGGCGCTGTCGGTGGTCCCGTTCGTGTGGCTGCTGCTGCGCGACCACCCGGCCGACGTGGGCCTCGCCCCGTACGGCGGCGCGTACACGGCGAAGCCGGCTCCGGTGCCGGGCGCGGCGCGGCGGGCGGTGGCGGTGCTGTTCCGGGCGGCGCGGACCGGCCCGTTCTGGCTGCTGGCGGGTACCTTCGCGATCTGCGGTGCCTCGACCAACGGCCTGGTCAAGACGCACTTCGTGCCCGCGGCCCACGACCACGGCATGCCGGTGACGGCGGCCGCCGGGCTGCTGGCGGTGATCGGTGTGTTCGACGTCGTCGGCACGATCGCGTCCGGCTGGTTCACCGACCGGTTCGAGGCGCGGCGGCTGCTGGCCGTCTACTACGCCCTGCGCGGGGTCTCGCTGCTCTTCCTGCCGATGCTGCTGGCTCCGTCCGTGCACCCGCCGATGGTGTTCTTCATCGTCTTCTACGGGCTGGACTGGGTCGCCACGGTCCCGCCGACGATCGCCCTGTGCCGCGAGCACTACGGGGACGACAGCGCGATCGTCTTCGGCTGGGTCCTGGCCTCGCACCAGGTGGGCGCCGCGGTGGTGGCGTTCCTGGGCGGCCTCGCGCGGGACGTCTTCGGCTCGTACGACCTCGTCTGGTACGCCTCGGGGGCGCTGTGCGCGATGGCCGCGCTGATGGCGATGGTGATCCGGCGCGGCCGGGCCGCTGCCGCAGCAGCGCACCCGGCGGCCGCGTAGCCCCGCCGGGTGCCGGCGGGGCGCTGGACGGCGGGGTCAGCCGGCCGGGGTGGCGGACTTCAGGGTGCCGTCCGGGCCGGCCAGCAGCACGGGGGTCTGGGGCCCGCCGAGGTCGCTGACGGCGGCCCGGTCGGCGTCGGCGACGGTCTCCGCCGCGCTGACCACGGCCGCGGCCTCCAGGGACTCGGCCCCGCTGGCCACCGCCATCGCGACCGCCGTCTGCAGCGCGCTCAGCTTGAGGGAGTCCAGCTCCACCGTGCCCGCCACGTACGTGCGGCCGGTCTCGTCCCGGACGGCCGCACCCTCGGGCACGCCGTTGCGGGCCCGGGCGCTGCGCGCCAGCGTGATGATCTTGCTGTCCTCGGGGCTGATCCCGGTGGTGTCGGTCATGGTCGAAAGCATAGGGAGCGCCCCGGTGCGGCCGTGCAACGGCCCCGCCGGGGCGCCCGTGCGCTCCATCCCCCCGCATCCCCCGATGATCATGGAGCGTTACACACCAACATAGGCCTGTAACCTGCAGAAACCTGGGATCCGAAGGTCACGTCATTCAGTGACCTTCGTCCCAGCCAGTGATCTGGACCGGGAGGCTCAGGGCCGGTCCAGCCGCAGCCGCTCGGCCCTCGGCAGGCCCGCGACCACCAGGTCGTAGCTGTCCTCGATCAGCTCGCGGACCATGGCGTCGGGCAGGGCGCCGGGCCCGCCCACGGTCACCGTGTTCCAGTGCCGCTTGTTCATGTGCCAGCCCGGCACGATCGCCTCGTGCTCCTCGCGCAGCCGCACGGCGAGCTCGGGGTCGCACTTGAGGTTCACCGTGAGCGGCTCGGCGTCCAGCGTCGACAGCGCGAACATCTTCCCCAGCACCTTGAAGACCGAGGTCTCGGCGTTGAACGGGAACTCCTCCACCGCCGCGTTGAAGTCCAGGCAGAAGGCGCGCAGCTCGGCCGGCGTCATTCGCCCTCCCCGCCCTCGGCCGGATCCGGGGCCACCGGCTCCACCAGCACCGTCACGATCTTGTTCCGGCGGCCCGCCGGGGACTCGGCCGTCAGCCGCAGCGGCCGCCCGTCGGGCAGTTCCACCACCGCCGAGGCGCCGGCGATCGGCACCCGCCCGAGTGCCTTGGCCAGCAGACCGCCGACCGTCTCCACGTCCTCGTCGTCGAAGGCCTCGACCTTGAACAGCTCGCCGAGGTCGGTGATGTCCAGGCGCGCCGTGACCCGGTAGCGGTCCTCGCCCAGCTCCTCCACCGGCGGCAGCTCCCGGTCGTACTCGTCGGTGATCTCGCCGACGATCTCCTCCAGGATGTCCTCGATCGTCACGATGCCCGCGGTGCCGCCGTACTCGTCGATGACGACGGCCACGTGGTTGCGCACCTGCTGCATCTCGCGCAGCAGGTCCCCCGCGTTCTTGGTGTCGGGCACGAACACGGCCGGGCGCATGGCGGTGGAGACCAGGTCGGACTCCGCCTCCCGGTTGATGTGCGTCTTGCGGACCAGGTCCTTGAGGTACACGATGCCGACGATGTCGTCCTCGTTCTCCCCGGTCACCGGGATGCGGGAGAAGCCCGAGCGCAGCGCCAGCGTGGTCGCCTGACGGATCGTCTTGTACCGCTCGATGCAGACCAGGTCGGTGCGCGGCACCATCACCTCGCGCACCAGCGTGTCGCCCAGCTCGAAGACCTGGTGCACCATCCGGCGCTCCTCGTCCTCGATCAGCGACTCCTTCTCGGCCAGGTCGACCATGGCGCGCAGCTCGGCCTCCGAGGCGAACGGCCCCTTGCGGAATCCCTTGCCGGGGGTCAGGGCGTTGCCGATGAGGATCAGCAGCTGCGGGACGGGCCCCATAACGCGGGCGAGCGGGACCAGGACGTACGCGGCGGCCGTCGCCGTGACGAGCGGGTGCTGGCGGCCGATGGTGCGCGGCGAGACGCCGACGGCGACGAAGGACACCAGGACCATCACCGCGATCGCGATGAGCAGCGCCTTCCAGTTCTCGCCGAACTCGTCGAGGCAGACGTACGTGACGAGGACGCCGGCCGCCATCTCGCAGGTGACCCGGACCAGCAACGCCACGTTCAGGTACCGGGTGGGGTCGGCGGCGACCTGCACGAGCTTCGCGCTGCCGCGCCGGCCCTCCCGTACGGCCTGCTCGGCGCGGAAGCCGGACACCCGGGCGATCCCCGACTCCGCGCACGCCGCGAACCAGGCGACGACGACCAGCAGGACCGCCCCGGTGATCAGCTGCGGAGCGGTCACGAGACGGTCGGGGCCGGGGACGGGCCGGTCAGGCCGCGCTCGGCGCGCCAGCCGTCCACGATCGCCGCCTGGAGGCCGAACATCTCGGCCTTCTCGTCCGGCTCCTCGTGGTCGTACCCGAGCAGGTGCAGCACCCCGTGGACGGTCAGGAGCTGGAGCTCCTCGTCCATGGAGTGCTGCGTCGCGGCCTCCTGGCCCTGCTTCTTCGCCACCTCGGGGCAGAGCACGATGTCGCCGAGGAGGCCCTGCGGGAGCTCCTCGTCGTCCTTCGCCGGCGGACGGAGCTCGTCCATCGGGAAGGACATGACGTCGGTCGGGCCGGGCAGGTCCATCCACTGGAGGTGGAGCTGCTCCATCGCGTCCTCGTCGACGACGATGACGGAGAGCTCGGACAGCGGGTGGATCCGCATCCGGGTGAGCGCGTAGCGGGCGATGTCGAGGATCGCCCGCTCGTCGACCTCGGTACCGGACTCGTTGTTGACGTCGATCGACATGGTGCGCTGGGTTCTACTTCCGCTGGTGTTCGTTCCGGGCGGGCCCGGGTGCCCGGCCTTCCCGGCTGTCGTCGTACTGCTCGTACGCATCGACGATACGGCCGACCAGCTTGTGCCGGACCACATCCTCGGACGTGAGCCGCGAGAAGTGGATGTCCGGGATGCCCTCCAGGATCGCCTGGACCTGGCGCAGACCCGACTTGGTGCCGCCGGGCAGGTCGACCTGGGTGATGTCACCGGTGATGACGATCTTCGAGTCGAAGCCGAGCCGGGTCAGGAACATCTTCATCTGCTCCGGGCTCGTGTTCTGCGCCTCGTCGAGCACCACGAAGGCGTCATTGAGGGTCCTGCCGCGCATGTACGCGAGCGGGGCGACCTCGATCGTGCCGTTGGCCATGAGGCGCGGGATGGAGTCCGGGTCCATCATGTCGTGCAGCGCGTCGTACAGCGGGCGCAGGTACGGGTCGATCTTGTCGAAGAGGGTGCCGGGCAGGAAGCCGAGCCGCTCGCCCGCCTCGACGGCCGGGCGGGTCAGGATGATCCGGCTGACCTGCTTGGACTGCAGGGCCTGGACCGCCTTGGCCATGGCCAGGTACGTCTTGCCGGTGCCGGCGGGGCCGATGCCGAACACGATCGTGTTCCGGTCGATCGCGTCGACGTACCGCTTCTGGTTGAGGGTCTTGGGGCGGATGGTGCGGCCGCGGTTGGAGAGGATGTTCTGCGTGAGCACCTCGGCAGGGGTCTCCTGCGGGCCGTTGCCGTTGTCGCTCGCCTTGAGCATGGCGATCGAGCGTTCCACTGCGTCCTCCGTCATCGGCTGCCCGGTGCGGAGCACGAGCATCATCTCGTCGAACAGGCGCTGGATCAGTGCGACTTCCGCCGCCTCGCCGATCGCGCTGACCTGGTTGCCCCGAACATGGATGTCGGCCTTCGGGAAGGCCTTCTCGATCACGCGCAGCAGGGCGTCACCGGAGCCGAGCACCGACACCATCGGATGCGTGGCCGGAACGGTGAAGTGGGCTCGCGCCTGCCCCGGCGCGGGGGTGTGGGCTGTGGATGTCTGAGTCATGGGCCGGCACTGTGGCCTGCACATACCTCCCGTTGAGGGGCCGCGCCGATCGACGACCTCCGGAGTACCAAGGGTACGTCGCCGCGGGGGCATCCCCGAGGGGTTTTCCGGCGGTATCGCGCGGCCCCGGCCGGGCCGGGAGCCCTCGCTGCGGAGGACCCGGCGCGGCCCGGTGCGGGGCGCGCGGTGCCGCGGCTACGCGGAGTGGCGGAAGCCGATCGTCGGGACGGCCCTGCGGCGCGGGCCCGGGGCCGTGCCGCGCGGGATCAGCTCGTCCAGGAAGGCGTACCGGTCGCGCAGGCCGTCGGGGGCCGTGCGCCACCAGTGGGCCACCTCGGGCCAGCCCGGCGCCGACAGGGAGCCGCCGAACTCCTGGACCGACAGGGCCGCCGTCAGGCCCGCGAAGGCCAGCCGGTCGGCCAGCGGCCAGCCGGCCAGGGAGCCGGTGACGAAGCCCGCGACGTAGACGTCCCCGGCGCCCGTGGGATCCAGGGCGTCCACGGCGATGCCCGGCACGTGCACGGTCTCGCCACTGCCCGAGTCCACCGCGTACGAGCCCTCCGAGCCCATGGTGACCACGGCGACGGGCACCCGCTCGGCCAGCAGCCGGGCCGCCGTTCTCGGACAGTCCGTCCGCGTGTACCGCATCGCCTCGCCCGCGTTCGGCAGGAAGGCCTCGCAGTGTTCCAGGTCCGCGAGGGACGACAGGTCCCACCGGCCGCTCTCGTCCCAGCCGACGTCCGCGAAGATCCGCGAGCCGCGGCGGGCGGCCTCGCCGATCCAGCCGTCCTCCCCGGCCGGCCCCAGCGAGGCCACGGCCGCCCGGGCGCGCGGCGGGCACTGCGGGAAGACGCCGGGACCGGCCGGGGGCGGGGCCTCGTGGCCGTGCGAGACCATGGTCCGCTCGCCCTCGTACGCCATCGAGACGGTGACCGGGCTGTGCCAGCCGGGCACGGTGCGCGACATGGACAGGTCGATGCCCTCGCCCTGCTCCAGCGCGTCCCAGCAGTACTCCCCGTAGTGGTCGTCGCCGAAGGCCGCGGCCAGGGAGGTGCGCAGGCCGAGCCTGGCCAGCGCGGTGGCCATGTTGGCCACGCCGCCGGGGCTGGAACCCATGCCGCGCGCCCAGGACTCGGTGCCGCGGACGGGGGCCGAGTCGAGGCCGGTGAAGATGATGTCGAGGAAGACCGTGCCGGTCAGGAAGACGTCGCACCCGGGTTCGTGGGGGTCGCGCAGCGGTCCGAGCGGGTCGACGGCTGCGGTGAGGCTGCTGGTGCGGATGTCCCGACTGGTCACGGTGTACTCCCCGGTCCGAGCGAAGGGTCGTTTCTGCGAGCGGCCTGCGAGTGGTCGTTCGACGGAAAGCCGACAGCCTTGCCCGTCCCCTCCAGTGCCGAAACCCAGTGTGGCGTACGTCACTGGCCCACGGCTCCCCTCCGGCACCATCCGGCGCCCCTCGCCCCCGGCCGCCTCCCGGGGCCGGGGGCCGCACGGGCCCTGGGAGTCAGCGGCGCTTGGGAACGGGGACGCGGGCCAGGTCCGCGGCGACGGTCAGCTCGCCCTCGAAGCCGGCCGCGCGGGCCTGGCGCTCGAACTCGTACGGGTCGCCGTAGCGCTGCGAGAAGTGCGTCAGCACGAGGTGGCGGACGCCCGCGTCGCGGGCCGTCCGGGCCGCCTGCCCGGCGGTCAGGTGCCCGTGGTCGGCGGCCAGCCGCTCGTCCTCGTCGAGGAAGGTCGACTCGATGACCAGCAGGTCGCACCCGTCGGCCAGGGCGGTCACGCCGTCGCACAGCCTGGTGTCCATGACGAAGGCGAAGCTCTGGCCGCGCCGGAGCTCGCTGACGTCGTCGAGGGTGACCCCGCCCAGCTGCCCCTCGCGCAGGATCCGGCCCACGTCGGGCCCCTTGATCCCGTGCCGGGCGAGCAGTTCGGGCACCATGCGGCGCCCGTCGGGCTCGGTGAGCCGGTAGCCGAAGGACTCCACCGGGTGGGAGAGCCTGCGGGCCTCCAGCGTGTACGAGGGCCCCTCGGCCAGCGCCCCGTCGCGGGCCACCGGCTCCTCGCGCAGCTGCACCGTCTCCCGGTAGGCGGTGGCGTAGCGCAGCCGGTCGAAGAACTTCTGCCCGGAGGCCGGGTAGTGCGCGGTGACGGGGTGCGGGACCTGGTCGAGGTTGATGCGCTGGATCACCCCGGCCAGTCCGAGGCTGTGGTCGCCGTGGAAGTGGGTGATGCAGATCCGGTTGATGTCGTGGGCGGCCACGCCCGCGCGGACCATCTGCCGCTGGGTGCCCTCGCCCGGGTCGAAGAGGATGCCCTCGCCGTCCCAGCGCAGGAGGTAGCCGTTGTGGTTGCGGTGGCGGGTGGGCACCTGGCTGGCGGTGCCCAGCACCACGAACTCGCGTACGGACACGGTTATCCCGGCGGCCACTGCAGGCCGCGCCCGCCGAGGACGTGCGCGTGCGCGTGGAAGACGGTCTGGCCGGCCCCTGCTCCGGTGTTGAAGACGATCCGGTAGCCGTGGTCGTCGACCTTCTCCTGGGCGGCGATCTCGCCGGCCTCGCGCAGCACGTCGGCGGTGACGTTCGGGTCGGCGGCCGCGAGGGAGGCGGCGTCGGGGTAGTGCACGCGGGGAATCACGAGCACGTGGGTGGGCGCCTGCGGGTTGATGTCCCGGAACGCGACGGTCGTCTCGGTCTCCCGGACCACCGTCGCCGGGACGGTGCCCGCGACGATCTTGCAGAACAGGCAGTCGGCCTGCGGTTCCCCGGCCATTGCTTCGCCTTCCGTGGGTGACGCGGGCGGTGCGCCGACGTCGACGTTGATCAGCTCCGGCATCGTATCCGGCGCCGCCCGGGCCGGGGCCTGCCTTTTCGCTCGGTGCGTGCGGCCCTTCAGGACCAGCGGCCGGTCCGGGCCAGCAGGACCGCCGTCGCCGCGGTCCCGGCGGTGGAGGTCCGCAGCACCGAGGAGCCCAGCCGGAAGGGGCGGGCGCCGGCCTCGGCGAAGAGCGCCAGCTCCTCCGGGGAGACGCCGCCCTCGGGTCCGACCACGAGGACGATGGAACCCTTCGCCGGGAGCTCCGCCGTGGCCAGGGCTCCGGAGGGGTGGGCCCGGTCCTCGTGCAGGACCACCGCGAGGTCCGCCCCGGCGAGCAGCGCCGCCACCTGCTTGGTGCTCATCGCCTCGGCCACCTCCGGGAAGCGGACGCGGCGCGACTGCTTGCCCGCCTCGCGGGCCGTACTGCGCCACTTGGCCAGCGACTTGGCGCCGCGGTCGCCGCGCCACTGGGTGATGCAGCGCGAGGCCTGCCAGGGCACGATCGCGTCCACGCCGGTCTCGGTCATGGTCTCCACGGCCAGCTCGCCGCGGTCGCCCTTCGGCAGGGCCTGGACCACGGTGATCCGCACCTCCGGCTCCGCCTCGTGGCCGGTCGCGGAGACCGCCACCGACAGCCGGTCCTTGCCCTCGGCCGCCTCCACGACGGCCTCGGCCCAGGCGCCGCGGCCGTCGGTGAGGACCAGCGCCTCGCCGGGGTTCAGCCGCTTCACGGAGACCGCGTGCCGGCCCTCCGGGCCGTCCAGGACGAACCGGGGCCCCGCGGGGACCTCCTCGACCACGAACACGGGGGCGGTCATGACGTACTCCTCTTCTGCATGTCGTTCAACGCGCTCTGCGCCTCGGCCAGTTCCGCCGCGAGCACCTCCACCAGCTCGCCCGCCGGCAGCGCCCGCGCCAGCCGGTGCCCCTGGCCGGCCCACAGGCCCATGCCCTGCGGGTCTCCGGCCGCGGCGGCCGCCTTGCGCAGGCCCGCGGTCATGTGGTGGATCTGCGGGTACGCGGCCGGGGCGTACGGGCCGTGCTCGCGCATGAACCGGTTCACCAGGCCCCGGGCCGGACGCCCGGAGAAGGCCCTGGTCAGCTCGGTGTGGCCGAACAGCGGGTCGGTGAGCGCCTTCTTGTGCAGCGGGTGCGCCCCCGACTCGGGGCAGGCGAGGAACGCGGTGCCTAGCTGGGCCGCCTCCGCGCCGGCGGCCAGCAGCGCCGCGATCTGCGAGCCGCGCATCAGCCCGCCCGCCGCGATGATCGGCAGGGCCACGGCCTCCCGTACCTGCGCGACGAGCGCGAGCAGCCCGACCCGGGCCGTGCCGTCGGCCTGCGGGTCGTCGCGGTGGGTGCCCTGGTGGCCGCCCGCCTCGACGCCCTGGACGCAGACCGCGTCGGCGCCGGCCGCCTGCACGGCGCGGGCCTCGTCGACCGAGGTGACGGTGACGACGCTGTACGTGCCGACCTTGCGCAGGGAGGCGAGGACCGCGGGGTCGGGGCAGCCGTAGGTGAAGGACACCACCGGGACCGGGTCCTCGAGCAGGATCGCGAGCTTGGCGTCGTAGCCGTCGTCGCTGGTGCCGAGGGTGTCCTCCTCGGCGAGGGAGACGTCGTACCAGCCGGCCTCGCCGGCCAGTTGGCCGCGGTACGCCTCGACGGCGGCCGGGTCGACGTAGCCGGTCTGCGGCATGAACAGGTTCACGCCGAACGGGCGGCGGGTGAGCGCGCGCAGCCGCTTGACCTCCTGGTACATGCCGTCGGCGGTCTTGTAGCCGCCGGCGAGGAAGCCCAGGGCGCCCGCCTCGCACACGGCGGCGGCCAGCGCCGGACAGGAGGCGCCGCCCGCCATGGGGGCCTGCACGATCGGGTACCGGGTCAGACCGTTCGCTGCCGAGGACATGCAGTGCATCGTGCCACGTCCCGCTCACCGCGCCGAATCACCGCATTCGCCTGGCATAGTCCGCTTCACCGCCCGGGCGCCGCCCGGACGCGCCGCGGGCCCGGCCCGGGAATTCCCGGACCGGGCCCGCAACAGCGGTCCTGCGGCTCAGCGGCCGTTGAACGCGTCCTTCAGGCGGCTGAACAGCCCCTGCTGGCCCGGCGCGAACTGGCCCATCGGCCGCTCCTCGCCGCGCAGCTTCGCCAGCTGGCGCAGCAGCTCCTCCTGCTGGGGGTCCAGCTTGGCCGGGGTCTGCACCTCGACGTGGACGATCAGGTCGCCGCGGCCGCCGCCGCGCAGGTGCGTCACGCCGCGCCCGTGCAGCGGGATCGCCTGGCCGGACTGGGTGCCGGGCCGGATGTCGATCTCCTCCATGCCGTCCAGCGTCTCCAGCGGGCACTTGGTGCCCAGGGCCGCCGCCGTCATGGGGATGGTGACCGTGCAGTGCAGGTCGTCCCCGCGCCGCTGGAAGGTCGGGTGCGGCAGCTCGTGGATCTCGACGTACAGGTCGCCGGCGGGGCCGCCGCCGGGGCCGACCTCGCCCTCGCCCGCGAGCTGGATGCGGGTGCCGTTCTCGACACCGGCCGGGATCTTGACCGTCAGGCTGCGGCGGGAGCGGACCCGGCCGTCGCCCGCGCACTCGGGGCACGGGGTCGGGACCACGGTGCCGAAGCCCTGGCACTGCGGGCAGGGGCGCGAGGTCATGACCTGGCCCAGGAAGGACCGGGTGACCTGCGAGACCTCACCGCGGCCGCGGCACATGTCGCACGTCTGCGCGGAGGTGCCGGGGGCGGCGCCCTCACCGGAGCAGGTGGTGCAGACGACGGCGGTGTCGACCTGGATGTCCTTGGTCGTGCCGAAGGCGGCCTCGTCCAGCTCCAGGTCGAGGCGGATCATGGCGTCCTGGCCCCGGCGGGTGCGCGAGCGCGGCCCGCGCTGCGCCGCCTGGCCGAAGAAGGCGTCCATGATGTCGGAGAAGTTGCCGAAGCCGCCGGCTCCGAAGCCGCCCGCGCCCGCGCCGCCCGAAGAGGACAGCGGGTCGCCGCCGAGGTCGTAGACCTGCTTCTTCTGCGGGTCCGACAGGACCTCGTAGGCCGCGTTGATCTCCTTGAAGCGCTCCTGCGTCTTCGGGTCCGGGTTCACGTCCGGGTGGAGTTCGCGCGCGAGACGGCGGAAGGCCTTCTTGATCTCGTCCTGCGATGCGTCGCGGCGCACGCCGAGGACGGCGTAGTAGTCCGTGGCCACTTACGACTCCGCCAGGATCTGTCCGACGTAACGTGCCACTGCGCGTACCGCTCCCATCGTTCCGGGGTAGTCCATGCGGGTCGGTCCGACCACGCCGAGTTTGGCGACAGTTTCGCCGCCCGAACCGTAGCCGACCGACACGACGGACGTGGAGTTCAGTCCCTCGTAGGCATTCTCGTGCCCGATCCGTACGGCCATGCCCGATTCATTGGCCTCGCCGAGCAGCTTGAGGAGCACGACCTGCTCCTCCAGCGCCTCGAGCACCGGCCTGATCGTCAGGGGAAAATCGTGTCCGGAGCGCGTCAGATTGGCGGTGCCGCCGATCATCAGGCGCTCCTCGGCCTCCTCGGCCAGGGTCTCCAGCAGCGTCGACAGCACGGTCGACACCGTCGGCCGGTCTTCGGGCTCGAAGGACTCCGGCAGGTCCTGCACCAGCTGCGGGACGTCGGTGAACCGGCGGCCCACCACACGGCTGTTGAGCCGCGCCCGCAGATCGGCCAGCGAGGTCTCGCCGAACGGCAGCTGGCAGTCGACGAGCCGCTGCTCGACCCGGCCCGTGTCCGTGATCAGCACGAGCATCAGGCGGGCGGGTGCCAGCGCGAGCAGCTCGACGTGCCGGACGGTGGAACGGGTCAGCGAGGGGTACTGGACGATCGCGACCTGCCGGGTCAGCTGCGCGAGCAGCCGCACCGTGCGGCCCACGACGTCGTCGAGGTCGACGGCCCCGTCGAGGAAGTTCTGGATGGCCCGGCGCTCGGGCGTCGACAGCGGCTTGACGCCGGCGAGCTTGTCGACGAAGAGCCGGTAGCCCTTGTCCGTGGGGATCCGGCCGGCGCTGGTGTGGGGCTGGGCGATGTAGCCCTCCTCCTCCAGCACCGCCATGTCGTTGCGCACGGTGGCCGGCGACACGCCGAGTCTGTGCCGCTCGGTCAGCGCCTTGGAGCCGACCGGCTCCTCCGTCCCGACATAGTCCTGGACGATGGCGCGCAGCACCTCGAGCCTGCGTTCGCTGAGCATCGCGTGCACACCTCCAGTGTGATGCGGGTCGTCGTGAGGGTCGTCCGTGGCGTCTGGCACTCGGCTCGCACGAGTGCCAGAGATCCCCCGGTCAGTGTACGGCCGGGTAGTACGCGGCTAGCAAGGGTGGCCCGCCAGGTGCCCCCGCCAGGTAGCGTCGCGGCATGGACGTACGTTGGGAAGAGGCCGGGTGGGAGCGGTTGACGCGGAGGACCGGCCGCAGACGCCTTCCGGTATGGGATTGCACGGTGGGACTGGTGGTAGGCGACGATTCCGTGCTTCTGGTCGACCCCGGTTCGAGCGTCCGCGAAGGGGCGCAGCTGAGGTCCGAGGCGGAGCGGCTGACCGGTCGGCGCGTGACCCATATCGCATTCACTCACGGCCATTTCGATCATGTCCTGGGCGGGGCCGCGTTCTCCGGGGCCGAGGTGTACGGGGCCGTCGGCCTCGACGCCGAGCTCCTCGCGGACCGCGACGGGCTGCGCAGCGACGCGGTCCGCCAAGGCCTGGATCCGGCGGAGGCCGCCGAGGCCGCCGACCTGCTGGTGCCGCCGCGGCACCTGGTGTCGGGCGAGTGGACGCTGGAGCTGGGCGGGGTGCAGGCCCTGCTGGCCAACGTGGGGCCCGGCCACACCGGGTACGACCTGGCCGTCTTCGTGCCGGGCGAGCGGGAGACGGTGTTCTGCGGGGACCTGGTGGAGGAGTCGGGCGAGCCCCAGGCGGGGCCCGACGCGGTGCCGGGGCAGTGGCCGGCGGCCCTGGACCGGCTGCTGGCGCTGGGCGGGGAGGACGCGCTGTACGTGCCGGGGCACGGGGCGGTGGTCGACGCGGCGTTCGTGCGTGCGCAACGCGACACACTGGCGGCGCGTTTCGGCGTGTCGGGCGCCTGAGCCCGCCGGCTCTCCTAGTGTCGGCCGGATGCGTGAGTACTCCCCCGACCTGACCCCGCCGTGGAAGCGCGCCAAGGCCGTGCCCGTGCCCGAGGTGCCGGCCGAACCCGACCTGGTGGTCGAGGTGGCGGGTACGGACTTCTGCGGGGCTGTGGTGGGCTGCGAGGCGGGCACGGTGACGCTGGAGGACCGCTTCGGCAAGCGGCGGGCCTTTCCGCTCCAGCCGGGCGGGTTCCTGCTGGAGGGGGCCGCGGTGACCCTCGTACGGCCCTCCCGGGCCCCTGCCGGGCCGCGGCGCACGGCGTCGGGCTCGATCGCCGTGCCGGGGGCCCGGGCGCGGGTGGCGCGGGCCGGGCGGATCTACGTGGAGGGGCGGCACGACGCCGAGCTGGTCGAGCGGGTGTGGGGCGACGACCTGCGGATCGAGGGGGTCGTGGTCGAGTACCTGGAGGGCGTCGACGACCTCCCCGCGGTGGTGGCGGCCTTCGCCCCCGGCCCGGACGCCCGCCTGGGCGTGTTGGTGGACCACCTGGTCCCCGGCTCGAAGGAGTCCCGCATCGCGGCGGAGGTCTCCTCGGAGCACGTGCTGGTGGTGGGCCACCCGTACGTGGACGTCTGGCAGGCCGTGAAGCCGGCCGCGCTCGGCATCCGGGCCTGGCCCGAGATCCCGCGCGGCCAGGACTGGAAGACGGGCGTCTGCCGGGCGCTGGGCTGGCCGCCGAACACGGGGGCCGCCTGGCAGCACATCCTGTCCCGCGTGACGTCGTACCGCGACCTGGAACCCCCGCTCCTGGGCGCGGTGGAACACCTGATCGACCACGTCACGGCCTGACCGCTGTTTCCGCTGCGCGACCGCTGCGCGGCCTGCCCGGCCGCCCTTGTTGCGCTGCGCGCAGCCGTTCCCCTCCCCGCCCCTTCCCGCTGTGCCGGATATGCGGCTCCGCCGCGTGGCGGGCTCCGCCCGGGCCCCGCCCGCGTCAATCGCCGGCGCGGCTCAAAGATCGGGGGCTCCGCCCCCGGACCCCCGCGCCTCGAACGCCGGCGAGGCTGGATTTTCGCCGGGCGGGGCTGGATGGTGCCGGCGGCGCTAGATGGTCCGATGGGCTGGATGGTCCGGCGGCGCTGGACGGTGCCGGTGGGGCTGGAATCGCCGCGCAGCGGCACAATCCAGCCCGCGCGGCGTTTGAGCGCACCGGGCGCGAAGCGCCCGGATCTTTCAGCCCCGCCGGCGCTTGAGGCGAACGGGGTCCGGGGCGGAGCCCGCCACGCGGCGGAGCCGCAGATCCGGCACAGCGGGAAGGGGCGGGGTGGGGAACCGCTCCGCGCAGCGGCAGACGGCAGACGACAGACGGCAGACGGCAGACGGCAGACGGCAGACGGGTCAGTCGACCAGGTCGCGGACCACCGCGTCGGCGAGGAGGCGGCCGCGGAGGGTGAGGACGGCGCGGCCGGCCGCGTAGGGGGCCGGCTCCAGCAGGCCGTCCTCCAGCGCGCGCCGCGACGCCGCCAGCCCGGCGGGGGCCAGCAGGGACAGCGGGCAGCCGGCCACCAGCCGCAGCTCCAGCAGGATCCGCTCGACCCGGCGGTCCTCCTCCGAGAGGAGTTCACGGCCGGCCCCGGGCGACCGCCCCTCGGCCAGCGCAGCCGCATACGCACCCGGGTGCTTCACGTTCCACCACCGCACGCCGCCCACGTGGCTGTGCGCACCCGGCCCGGCACCCCACCAGTCGGCCCCCCGCCAGTACAGCTCGTTGTGCAGGCACCGCCCGGCCTCCGAGGTGGCCCAGTTGGACACCTCGTACCAGCCGTAGCCCGCCCCGGCGAGCACCTCGTCCGCGATCAGGTAGCGGTCGGCGTGGACGTCGTCGTCGGTCATCGGGACCTCGCCGCGCCGGATCCGCCGCGCGAGCTGCGTGCCCTCCTCCACGATCAGCGCGTACGCGGAGATGTGGTCCGGCCCGGCGCCGAGCGCGGCGTCCAGCGAGGCGCGCCAGTCGTCGTCGGACTCTCCGGGGGTGCCGTAGATCAGGTCCAGGTTGACGTGCTCGAAGCCGGCCCGCCGGGCCTCGGCGACGCACGCCTCGGGGCGCCCGGGGGTGTGCGTGCGGTCCAGCACCTTCAGCACGTGCTGCTTGGCGCTCTGCATGCCGAAGGAGATCCGGTTGAAGCCGCCGGCGCGCAGCTCGGCCAGGTACGCGGGGTCGACGGACTCGGGATTGGCCTCGGTGGTGATCTCGGCGTCGTCCGCGAGCCCGAACTCCTCGCGGATCGCCGCGAGCATGCGGACCAGGTGCGCGGCGGGCAGCAGGGTCGGGGTGCCGCCGCCGACGAACACGGTGCGCACGGGGCGCGGGTCGTCGCCGAGGACCTTGCGGGCGAGGCGGACCTCGTCGATCAGGGTGTCGGCGTAGTTGTCCCGGGAGGCGAGCACGCCGCCGGTGCCGCGCAGCTCGGTCGCGGTGTAGGTGTTGAAGTCGCAGTACCCGCAGCGCGTGGCGCAGTACGGGACGTGCAGGTAGAACCCGAGGGGCCGGTCCCCCGCGCCCGCCAGGGCGTGCGACGGCAGGGCGCCGTCCTCGGGCATGGGGTCACCGTCGGGCAGGGCGGAAGGCATGACCCCATTGTCCCGCACGCGGGCGGGGGCCCGTCCGCCCCGGGCCCGCCCCGGCTCCGTCCGCCCGTCCGGCTGCCCGGGCCGGGCGGCGGCGCCGGGGGCCTCGGGGCCCGGGTACCGCCGCCGTTGGCGGCGTCATGCCTCGCGGGCGCCCTCGTACATCTCGTCGATCAGGTGCTTGAACTCACGCTCGACGACCGGCCGCTTCAGCTTCAGGCTCGGGGTGAGGTCGCCGTGCTCGACGTCGAGGTCGCGCGGCAGGATCCGGAACTTCTTGATGGTCTGCCAGCGCTGGAGGCCCTCGTTGAGGGTCTGTACGTACGTCTCGACGAGCCGGTTGGTCTCGGCGGCGGCGAGCACCTCGGCGTAGCTCTTGCCCTCGAGGCCGTGCTCGGCGGCCCAGCCGAGGATCGCGGGCTCGTCGAGCGCGATCAGGGCGGTGCAGAAGTTCCGGTCGGCGCCGTGCACGACGATGCTCGACACGAACGGACAGATCGCCTTGAACTGGCCCTCGATCTCGGCCGGGGCGACGTACTTGCCGCCGGAGGTCTTGATCAGGTCCTTCTTGCGGTCGGTGATGCGCAGGTAGCCGTCGGGCGAGAGCTCGCCGATGTCGCCGGTGTGCAGCCAGCCGTCCTCCTCCAGCACCTCGGCGGTCTTGTCGGGCTGGCCGTGGTAGCCCTGCATGATGCCGGGGCCGCGCAGCAGGATCTCGCCGTCGTCGGCGATGCGGACCTCGGTGCCGGGCAGCGGCTTGCCGACGGTGCCGGTGCGGTAGGCCTCGCCGGGGTTGACGAAGGACGCGGCGCTGGACTCGGTCAGGCCGTAGCCCTCGAGGATGTGGACGCCGGCGCCGGAGAAGAAGTAGCCGATCTCGGGGGCGAGGGCGGAGGCGCCGGAGACGGCGGCGCGCAGCCGGCCGCCGAAGGCGTCGCGGAGCTTGGAGTAGACGAGCGCGTCGGCGATCTTGTGCTTGGTGGCGAGGCCGAGGGGGACGCTGGGGCTGCCGGTGCGCCGGTAGTTGTCCTGGGTGGTCCGGGCGTACTCGCGGGCGACGCCCACCGACCACTTGAAGATCTTGTACTTGGCGCCCCCTCCGGCGCGAGCCTTGGCCGCGACGCCGTTGTAGACCTTCTCGAAGATGCGCGGGACGGCCGCCATGTAGGTGGGCTGGACCACCGGCAGGTTCTCGATGATCTTGTCAATGCGGCCGTCGACGGCGGTGACGTGCCCGACCTCGATCTGGCCGGAGGTGAGCACCTTGCCGAAGACGTGGGCGAGCGGCAGCCACAGGTACTGCACGTCGTCGCTGTGGATCATGCCGGTGGCCACGGTGGCCTTGGCCATGTACGACCAGTTGTCGTGCGGGAGGCGGACGCCCTTGGGGCGGCCGGTGGTGCCGGAGGTGTAGATCAGCGTGGCGAGCTGGTCGGAGCCGATGGAGCCGATGCGCTCCTTGACCGCCTCCGGGTGCTTGGCGAGGTACTCCTTGCCGCGCGCCTCGAGCTCGGCGAGGGAGAGCACCCAGCCCTCCGGGTCTCCCTCGGCCGCGACCGCGTCGGCGGCCTCCAGGACGACCACGTGGGCGAGCTCGGGCAGGTCGGCGCGGCGCTCGCGGGCCTTGGCCAGCTGGGCCGCGTCCTCGGCGATCAGCACGCGGCTGGCGGAGTCGGAGAGGATGAACGCCGACTCCTCGGCGTTGGTGCTGGGGTAGATGGTGGTCACGGCGCCGCCCGCGCACATCACGCCCAGGTCGGAGAGGATCCACTCGACGCGGGTGTTGGAGGCGAGCGCGACGCGCTGCTCGGGCTCCAGGCCGAGGTCGATCAGTCCGGCGGCGATGGCGAAGACCCGCTCGGCCGCCTGGCCCCAGCTCAGCGACTTCCAGTCGTCGGGTCCGCTGCCGGAGGCCGCGGGCACCGGGTACCGGTAGGCCTCGTTGTTCGGCGTGGCGGCGACACGCTCAAGGAAGAGGGCCGCCACGGTGGGCGGACGGTTCTCGATCAGGGTCTGTGTGTCGCTCACGGACGTCCTCCGGACCACGCGGCAGGGCCTGGCCGTCCCGTGGGGTGGACGGCGGCGGCTTCCAACAGGGCTTGCACCAGGGCTTGCAACAGGATTTGAAACTGGCGAGTAACCAAACGGGTAGTGATCAGGGTAGGGCGCCGCCGCCTGCCGCGTAAGGGCCCTTGAGCCGCCGATTCATAACGAAACAGGCCCCCGCGGCGCTCCGCGGGGGCCTGTTCCGCATGCCGTGCACGGCAGACGGCTACGGGCGGCTACTTCTTCTTGGCGCCCGACTCGTCACTCGACAGGACGGCGATGAAGGCGTCCTGCGGGACCTCCACCGAGCCGACCATCTTCATGCGCTTCTTGCCTTCCTTCTGCTTCTCCAGCAGCTTCCGCTTACGGGAGATGTCACCGCCGTAGCACTTGGCGAGGACGTCCTTGCGGATGGCGCGGATCGTCTCGCGGGCGATGACGCGGGAGCCGATCGCGGCCTGGACCGGCACCTCGAAGGCCTGCCGCGGGATCAGCTCGCGCAGCTTGGCCACCAGGCGCACGCCGTACGCGTAGGCGGCGTCCTTGTGGGTGATGGCGGAGAACGCGTCGACCTTGTCGCCGTGGAGCAGGATGTCCACCTTGACGAGGCTGGAGGACTGCTCGCCGGTGGGCTCGTAGTCCAGGGAGGCGTAGCCGCGGGTCTTGGACTTCAGCTGGTCGAAGAAGTCGAAGACGATCTCGGCGAGGGGCAGGGTGTAGCGGATCTCGACGCGGTCCTCGGAGAGGTAGTCCATGCCGAGCAGGGTGCCGCGGCGGTTCTGGCACAGCTCCATGATCGAGCCGATGAACTCGGTCGGGGCGAGGATCGTGGCGCGCACGACCGGCTCGAAGACGTCCGAGATCTTGCCCTCGGGGAACTCGCTCGGGTTGGTGACCGTGATCTCCTTGCCGTCCTCCAGGACGACCCGGTAGACCACGTTCGGCGCGGTCGCGATCAGGTCGAGGCCGAACTCGCGCTCGAGGCGCTCGCGGATCACGTCCAGGTGCAGCAGGCCGAGGAA
The DNA here is from genome assembly GCF_040645035.1 of Streptomyces sp. NPDC046876. Classification (NCBI taxonomy): domain Bacteria; kingdom Bacillati; phylum Actinomycetota; class Actinomycetes; order Kitasatosporales; family Streptomycetaceae; genus Streptomyces; species Streptomyces sp. NPDC046876. The sequence continues at coordinate 159,435 of NZ_JBEYXK010000007.1, forward strand.
GCCGACGCGGAAGCCGAAGCCGAGGGCGGCGGAGGTCTCCGGCTCGTAGACCAGGGCGGCGTCGTTGAGCTGGAGCTTGTCCAGGGCCTCGCGCAGCTCGGGGTAGTCGGAGCCGTCCAGCGGGTACAGGCCCGAGAACACCATCGGCTTGGGGTCCTTGTAGCCGCCCAGCGCCTCGGTGGCGCCGCCCGTCATCTGGGTGATGGTGTCGCCGACCTTGGACTGGCGGACGTCCTTCACACCGGTGATCAGGTAGCCCACCTCGCCGACCGAGAGGCCGTCGGCCGGCAGCATCTCGGGCGAGTTGCAGCCGATCTCGAGCAGCTCGTGGGTGGCGTTGGTGGACATCATGCGGATGCGCTCGCGCTTGTTGAGCGTGCCGTCGACCACACGGACGTACGTCACGACGCCGCGGTACGAGTCGTAGACGGAGTCGAAGATCATCGCGCGGGCGGGGGCGTCCTTGACGCCGACCGGCGCGGGGACGGTCTGCACCACGCGGTCGAGCAGGGCGTCCACGCCGATACCGGTCTTGGCGGAGACCCGCAGCACGTCGTCGGGCTCGCAGCCGACCAGGTTCGCCAGCTCCTCGGCGAACTTCTCCGGCTGGGCGGCCGGGAGGTCGATCTTGTTGAGGACCGGGACGATGGCGAGGTCGTTCTCCATCGCCAGGTAGAGGTTGGCGAGGGTCTGGGCCTCGATGCCCTGGGCGGCGTCCACCAGGAGGATCGTGCCCTCGCACGCCGCGAGGGAGCGGGAGACCTCGTAGGTGAAGTCGACGTGCCCGGGGGTGTCGATCATGTTGAGGATGTGCGTCTTGCCCATGCCGTCGCCCGAGGTGGGCGCCCAGGGCAGACGGACCGCCTGGGACTTGATCGTGATGCCGCGCTCACGCTCGATGTCCATGCGGTCCAGGTACTGGGCGCGCATCTGCCGCTGGTCGACGACGCCGGTGAGCTGGAGCATCCGGTCGGCAAGCGTCGACTTGCCGTGGTCGATGTGCGCGATGATGCAGAAGTTGCGGATCAGCGCCGGGTCGGTACGGCTCGGCTCGGGCACGTTGCTGGGGATGGCGGGCACGCAGTGTCCTGATTCTCGGGTCGCAGTCTGAAGCGTTGGCTGAGCGTCGGTCTGTGCGACAGGCGGATCTGTACGCAGACTCCCATGGTCCCATGGACGCAGGGATGCGCTCGGTTTGGGCCGGTCGAAGCGTGCCTGGTAGCCTGGGTGGCTGTGTCTCGCATGCCCTCTCAGCAGACGGGACACGTCCGGAAAAAAACTCTGAACCTGAAAAGGCTCTTTCGTGGCGAACATCAAGTCCCAGATCAAGCGGAACAAGACCAACGAGAAGGCTCGCCTTCGCAACAAGTCGGTCAAGTCCGAGCTGCGCACCTTCATCCGCAAGGCCAACGAGGCCATCCTCGCCGGCGACGCGGAGAAGGCCACCGCTGCGGTCCGCCTGGCTTCCAAGAAGCTGGACAAGGCCGTCTCGAAGGGTGTCATCCACAAGAACGCCGCCGCCAACAAGAAGTCGGCGCTGGCCTCCAAGGTTGCCTCCGTCTGAGGTTCCGCACTCGATGTGATCGCCGGGACGGACCCAGCGGGCCCTCTCATCCGCTCCTGACCGGCACCCCGCGCCGCACGCGGCCTGCGTTCGCCACGCGGGTGCGGCGCACACAGCAGTGACCGAAGGCCCCGGCCTCCGCCCTTCCCCAGGGCGGCGGCCGGGGCCTTCGTCATACCCCGAACGCCACTCCGTGCATGCGGCGCCCGGTGCACACCCGCACCCTGGGTGCCCGGTGCACACCCGCACCCTGGGTGCCCTGCGCACCAGGGGACCGCGCCCGAAGCGGGATTCCGCGCTGGGGATGGCTGCTCAGCGGCATCGGCCCGCCTGCTGATCGCCCTGGCCGTAGCCGTCGTCGGGATCACGCTCGGCGCACACGACGAGGGCGGAGTCGAGGTGTTCCTCCATGGCAGCACCGAGCCGCTCCCCGCGCCGGTCGGATCGCCGACCGGCCCGACTCCGACCGCCACCAGGACCGCGATCGCCCTCGACGCCCGCCGACAGACCGCGGTGGGCGGGCTGGCCCGGTGCATCGGGCAGCTGACCCTCAAGGACCTGAGCAGCGGGCAGCAGATCGGCCGGATCCGGCAGGGCGGGCAGGTCGTTCAGGAGCCCGCTGCCGATTCGGCCGGGTGGGGCAGGAGCGCCGGCGAGGCCGGGCCGCCGTGCGGGCCCGTCCGTCGGCGGTGGCGGTCAGTACGCGGGGCGGCGGGGGCGGGCTGCGCGGGCTACGGCCACGACGGCCTTCTCCAGGGCGTATTCGGGATCGTCGCCGCCGCCCTTGACGCCCGCGTCGGCCTCCGCGACCGCGCGCAGGGCGTCGGCGACGCCGTCCGCAGACCAGCCGCGCATCTGCTGGCGGACCCGGTCGATCTTCCACGGGGGCATGCCGAGGTCGCGGGCGAGGTCGCCGGGGCGCGCGCCGCGGGGTGCGGAGGCCAGCTTGCCGATCGCCCGGACCGCCTGGGCCAGGGCACTCGTGATCAGGACGGGGGCCACGCCGGTCGCCAGGGACCAGCGCAGGGCTTCGAGGGCCTCCGCCGCCCGGCCCTCGACGGCCCGGTCGGCGACGGTGAAGCTGGAGGCCTCGGCCCGGCCGGTGTAGTAACGGCCGACCACGGCCTCGTCGATGGTGCCCTCGACGTCCGCGCAGAGCTGCGCGGCCGCGCTGGCCAGCTCCCGCAGGTCGCTGCCGATCGCATCGACCAGCGCCTGGCAGGCCTCCGGGGTCGCGGAGCGGCCCAGCGTGCGGAACTCGCCCCGGACGAACGCCAGCCGGTCCGCGGCCTTCGTCATCTTCGGGCAGGCGATCTCCCGGGCCCCGGCCTTGCGGGCGGCGTCCAGCAGGCCCTTGCCCTTGGCGCCGCCCGCGTGGAGGAGCACGAGGACGACGTCCTCGTCGGGGGCCGCCAGGTACGCCTTGACGTCCTTGACGGTGTCCGCGGACAGGTCCTGCGCGTTGCGCACGACCAGCACCTTGCGCTCGGAGAACAGCGAGGGACTGGTCAGCTCGGCCAGGGTGCCGGGCTGGAGCTGCTCCGGGTTGAGGTCGCGCACATCGGTGTCGGGGTCGGCGGCGCGGGCGGCCGCCACCACCTCCCGAACGGCGCGGTCGAGCAGCAGGTCCTCCTGCCCCACCGCGAGGGTGAGCGGGGCGAGCGGATCGTCGGTGGTGTTCTTCCTGGTGGCCATCGCCCCCAGGATCCCACGCCGCACCGACAGTCCCCCGCGCCGCGTACCGGAGAATGGTCGGGTGAGCCTGCGACATGTACTGGTGCTGCCCGACCGCGACGCCGCCGAGGAGGTGGCCGGGGAGGTCGTCGACCGCTTCGGCCTGCCGGAGGAGCCGCAACTGGTCCGCGACGCCCTGGCCGGCGAGGACGACGCCGAGGACGCCCAGTGGCTGGTGGTCGTCGAGGACCCCGACCGGCAGCTCGACGCCGCGGAGCTGGACGGCCTCGCCGCCGCGTACGAAGGCTGGCTGGAGGCCCCGTAGGGCCTCCCGGGCCCGCCTCAGGCCTTGTGGACGATCTGCACGTCGAGGGTGACGTCCACGCTGGAGCCGATCGCCGCGACCCCGTTCGCCAGCAGGGACTGCCAGTTCAGGGTGAAATCCTCGCGGTGGAGTTCGGCGGAGGCCCGGCAGGCGGCGCGCGGCTCGCCCTCCAGCCCCGTGCCCAGGCCCAGGTACTCGGTGTCCAGGGTCACCGAGCGGCTGGTGCCGTGCAGCGTCAGGGCGCCCGCGACGGCCCAGCGGCTGCCGCTGCGGTGGATGAACCGCTCGCTGTAGAACTCCACGGTCGGGTAGCGGACCGCGTCCAGGAAGTCCGCCGAGCGCAGGTGGTCGTCCCGCATCCGCAGCCCGGTGTCGATGCTCGCCGCATCGATGATCACGTGCATGGAGGAGTCCTCCATGCGGTCGGCTATCCGCACCGCGCCGGCGAAGGTGTTGAACCGGCCGCGGATCCGGGCGAAGCCGATGTGCCGGGCCGTGAAGGCGATCGTCGAGTGCGCCGGGTCGAGCTCCCAGTGGCCGGGCTGCGGCAGCAGCGGCGGCTCCACCGCATCGAGGATGATCTCGGCGGTGCCGGGCTGCGCGGTGTCGCCCACGATCGTCGCCCCGTGGAAGGGAGCGAAGCCGTCGGCGGTGACGGTGAGCCGGTACTCCCCCTCCGGGACGGCTGCGGTGAAGCCGCCGTACGGGTCGGTCTCGCCGCTGACGACGCGCCGGCCGATCGGGTCGGTCACCTCGAACTTCGCCTGTCGGACGGGCTGGTGGACCGTGTCGAGGACCCGGCAGCTGAGCAGGCGCGCCGTATGAGGCAGTGTCAGGGTCGCGGATGTCTGCGAGCCGGCGCTTCCGGCCGTCTCCGTCCCCCGTCTGCGACCGAACATGGTTGATGCACCCCCGTGCTGAATGGACTTGTACCCCTGTGGCGAGAACGCATTCGATCATGCTGTCGGGTCGGGGGCAAACAGAGGGGCCCCGCCCCCTATGGGCGTGTCGCCGCCTTCGTCCCGACGGGAAGGCCCGCAGGCCCGGACCGCTTCCGCTGACCGCGATCGAGCCGTCGCTGTCGGTGCGCAGAACGGCCGCGCCGAGCGAGCGCAGCTGCGCGAGGGTGCCCGCGGCGGGGTGGCCGTAGCGGTTCCCCGCGCCGACCGGGACGATCGCCAGCCGGGGCCGGATCCGGGCCTGCAACGCAGGGTCCTGATGCGCCGAGCCGTGGTGGGCGACCTTGAGCACATCGACCGGGCCCAGGTCCGGATGGGCGCTCAACAGGGCCTGCTGGGACGGCGGTTCGAGGTCGCCGAGCAGCAGCAGGGTCAGACCGGCGGTGCGCACCAGCAGGGCCACGCTGGCATCGTTGGGCCCCTCGGGCCGCGGGCCGTCGGGCGGCGGCCACAGCACCTGCCACTCCAGCGGCCCGGTGCGGCGCCGCTCCCCCGCCGTGGCCGGTGCGACGGGCACCCCGGCCGCCGCCGCAGCCCGCCGGACCGACCGGGCCTGCCCGGCGGGCTCTTCCAGCGTGGTGGTCTGGATCACTCCGACGGCCCGGCCCCGCAGCACCCCGGACAGGCCGCCCACGTGGTCGGCATGGAAGTGGGTCAGCAGGAGCAGCGGCACCCGGCGCACCCCCAGGCTGCGCAGGCACGCGTCCACCGGGCCGGGCTCGGGCCCCGCATCCACCACCACGGCGGCGCCCGGCCCGGCGGCGAGCACGGCGGCATCGCCCTGGCCCACGGCGCACTGGACGTAGCTCCAGTCGGGCGGCGGCCAGCCGGTGAGCGTACGGGTGAGCTGCGGCGGCCGCAGCACCGCGAGGAGCAGCAGCACCACCAGCGCCGCACACACCCACGGCCGGTCCCGCAGCCGCGGGCCGAGGCAGACGGCGGCCACGGTGGCCGCGGCCAGCAGCAGCCCGCCGGTGAGCCCGCCGGGCCAGGCCACCTCCGCCCCCGGCAGCCGCGCCCCGCCCCGCGCCACGGCGGCGATCCACCCGGCCGGCACCGCCGCGCAGCGGGCGAGCAGTTCCGCCGCCGGCATGGACAGCGGGGCGGCCGCGAGGGCCGCGAAGCCGAGCACGGTCGCAGGACCCGCCGCGAGCTCGGCCAGCAGGTTGCAGGGCACCGCGACCAGGCCGACCCGGGCCGACAGCACCGCGACCACCGGCGCGCACACCGCCTGGGCAGCGGCGGCGGCCCCCAGCGCCTCGGCGAACCGCGGCCGCACACCCCGCCGCCGCAGGGCCTCGCCCCAGCGCGGGGCGAGCGTCAGCAAGGACCCCGTCGCCAGCACGGAGAGCAGGAACCCCGGGCTGCGGGCCAGCCACGGATCGTGGAGCACCAGCAGCAGCGCGGCGGCCGCCAGGGCGGGGAGCAGGGACCTGCGCCGGCCGGTGGCGAGGGCCAGCAGGCCGATCCCGCCGCAGGCCGCGGCCCGCAGCACGCTCGGGTCGGGCCGACAGACGACCACGAAGCCGACGGTCAGCGCCGCCCCGCCGAGAGCCGTCGCCCGCAGGGACAGCCCCAGGCGGGGCGCGAGCCCGCGCCGCTCGGCCTGCTGCGCGCGGGCCGGGGGCCCGATGAGCAGGAACAGCACCACGGTCAGGTTGGACCCGGAGACGGCCAGCAGATGCAGCAGGTCGGTGGCCCGGAACGCCGCGTCCAGGTCGGGCGGCACCCGGGAGGTGTCCCCGACCACCAGCGCCGGCAGCAGGGCCCGGGCGTCCTGAGCGAGGCCCTCGGTGGCCCGGCGCAGCCCGGCCCGCAGCCGCCCGGCGAGCCGCTGCACGGCATCCGGCCCACCGGTCACCCGCGGCGGGGCCTCCCCGGCGGGCCGCAGCAGCGCCACCGCCCGCTCCCCGGACCGGCCCGGAGCCAGCCGCGCCTCCACCGCCACCCGGGTGGAGGGCAGCAGCCCGGCCCACTGCGCGTCGGCGAGCACCCGCACCGGGGTGGCGACCCGCGTCTGCCCTCCGCCGGGCGGCCCCACCCGGGTCACCACCGCGTCCAGCACCACGGCGGGCGGCCCGCTGCCGCCGCGCGTGGCCCGCGCATCGGAGGCGACGGCGACCTCGGCGACGACCCGGGCGTGCTCCCGGGCCAGCGCCGCCACCGGCCCGGCGCGCTCCTCGGCCCGCGTCAGCCCCGCCACGGTGGCGGCGCCGGCCGCGCACAGCAGGGCCAGGGCCGCGGCCGTCCCGGCCCGCCACAGCCGCTCCGGCCGCCGGCATCCCGCCAGGAGCAGCAGGCCGGCGGCTGTGACGCCCAGCCCCGCCCCGGCGGCGGTCCACCCGGCCGGTGCGTCGAGCGCGGCGGCGGCCCCCGCCCAGGCGGCCAGCGCCGGCACCACCAGCCGCAGGTCCGCCGGCCCCCGCTCCTCGCCCCGGCTCACGGCCGCACCAGCTTGCGCAGGTCGGCGAAGCGCTGCTCGCCGATGCCGTCGACCTGCCGGAGCTCCTCCACCGACCGGAAGCCGCCGCGGGCGGTCCGGAAGTCCACGATGTGCTGCGCCAGCACCGGCCCGACCCCGGGCAGCGCGTCCAGCTGCTCCACGGTGGCCGTACCGAGACTCAGCGGCCCCGAACCTGGCCCGGTCGAACCCGGGGCGGCCGGCGGCGCCGGGCCTCCGACCACCACCTGTTCTCCGTCGACCAGCACCCTGGCCCGGTTGAGCCCGGTGGTGTCCGTGCCGGGCGGCACTCCCCCGGCGGCCGCGAGCGCGTCCTCCACCCGCGACCCCGCGGGCAGCCGCCGCACCCCCGGCTCACGGACCTTGCCGCTGACGTCCACCACGATGCGGGAGCCGCCGGGCGGCCCGGTGGCAGGGCCCTGCGCCACAGCCGGCGCCGGAGCCGGTCCCACCACCGCGGGCGCGGTCACCGGCTGCGGCCGGGCCGACCAGTACTGCTGCACCCCGAGCACGACCGCCGCGCCCAGCACCACCGCCACGGCGGCGACCGCCCGCGGCTGCACCGCCACCCGCGCCTGCACCCACACCGGCAACCGCTCCCGCACCGCCACCCACCGCCCGGACCCCGCCGTGGTGTTCGGGTGGCCGGCGGGCGCCCCCGGCGGCTGCGCCGGCCCGCCCGGCACCAACGAGCGGGGCGGAAGGCCCGCCGGCAGCTCGGCCCTCGGCCCGGACGGCGCCCGAGGCGGCGCGCCCGACGCAGGCAGCGACGGGGGTTCGGACGGCACGCCGATCACCGCACCCGGCGGCGGCCCCGCCGGCCCCGCCGCCGCCGACGGCGGCAACCCCTCGGACGGCCCGGACCGACGGCCTGGCGGCGCCCCCGCCAAAGCCCCCGCCGACGGCCGCGCCGAAGCCGCCATCGGCAGGCCCGGCCCGGCGACCGGCGGCGCCGCAGCGGGCCTCGCCTCCGGCGGCCGTCCGCCGCCCAGGAGGGCCTGGGCCCTGCGGCGGAGGGCCTCCGGGTCCGGGGAGTCGGCGTGGCGGCGGGTGCTGCCGGCGCGGCGCAGGCGGCCGTCCGAGGGGCGGGGGCGGCCCGGGCCGCTGCCCGCTCCCGCCCGGTGCGAACTGCGCGTACGAAGCGTCCTGCGAAGAGTCATGCCCCGACGGTAGGCACCGACCCCGGCCCCCGCTCGGAGCCCTCAATTCCGGTGGATATCCCCACCGTTGTGGATATCTCCGCCACCCGTTCCAGTGATCAGCGCGTTCCAGTGATCAGCGCGTTCCGATGATCAGCGCGTTCCGATTGATCAGCGCGTTCCAGTGATCAGCGCGGCGAGACGACCGCCGCCAGCAGGCCCGGACCGGTGTGCGCGCCGATCACCGCTCCGACCTCGCTGACGTGCAGCTCGACCAGGCCGGGGATCCGCTCGCGCAGCCGCTGCGCCAGCTTCTCGGCCCGCTCCGGCGCCGCCAGGTGGTGCACGGCCACGTCCACGCTCGCCGTCCCGGCCCGCTCCACCGCGAGCTCCTCCAGGCGCGCGATGGCCTTGGACGCCGTCCGCACCTTCTCCAGCATCTCGATGCGCCCGCCGTCCAGCGTGAGCAGCGGCTTGACGGCCAGGGCCGAGCCGAGCAGGGCCTGCGCGGCCCCGATGCGGCCGCCGCGCCGGAGGTAGTCCAGGGTGTCGACGTAAAAGTACGCCGACATGTCCGCGGCCCGCTTCTCGGCGGCGGCCACGGCCTCGTCGACGGAGCCGCCCGCCTCGGCGGTCTCGGCGGCGGCCAGGGCGCAGAACCCCAGCGCCATGGCGACCATGCCGGTGTCGACCACGCGCACGGGCACGGGGGCCGTCTTCGCCGCCAGCACTGCGGCGTCGTAGGTGCCGGAGAAGTCCGAGGACAGGTGCAGGCTGACGATTCCGGTCGCACCGGCCTCCGCGGCCGCCCGGTAGGCCCGTACGAACTCCTCGGGACCGGGCCGGGAGGTGGTGACCGAGCGGCGCTTCTGCAGGGCCAGGGCCAGGCTGCGCGCCGAGATCTCGGTGCCCTCCTCGAGGGCCTCGTCCCCGAGGACCACGGTCAGCGGGACGGAGGTGATTCCGTGCCGCGCCATGGCCGGTTGGGGCAGGTAGGCCGTGGAATCGGTGACGATCGCGACATGGCGGGACATGAGCCGGAGGTTACCGCCAGAGGGGGTGCCGCGGCAGCCCGACCCCTCCTGCCACCGCCGTCACGCCCCGTTCAGCGCCCCTGGCCGCCTGCTGACCGCCAGGCGGCCACCCGTCGGCCACCCGCCGACCGCCTGCGGCTCCTCAGGTCGTCGCCTCGGGCCGCCGGCTCTTCTTCTGCCAGGGGTACTGCGGCGCCGGCGCGGACGGGTCCAGGGCGGGAGTCGGGGCCGCCCCTGCCGACGTCTGCCCCGAACGACCCGGCGTCCCCGGCATCCCCGGCGCCCCCTGCGCCCCCGCCGCCGGTCCGCCGGCCCCCGCGTCCCACGCGGCCGCAGCAGCAGCCAGGTCGTCGGCCGCGTCCCGCCGCGAGGCCCAGTCCCGCAGGGCGCCGGACTCGACCTCGATCTGCGCCGACAGGTGCGCCAGGTCATCGTCTGCGAAGCGGCGTGCCCGCTCCCGGGCCGCCCACCGCAGCGAGTCCGCGGCCTGCGTGATCTTCGCGGTCCGCTCCTTCAGCTCCGGCATGGCGGCCGCGACGCGCGCCCGGTCCGGGTCCTGCTCCATCCGCCGCAGCTCGTCATCCAGCTCGTGCCCGTGTGCGCTGAGCTGCTGGAACAGGCCGATGGACTCCTTCAGCGAGGGGTCCGTCCGCACGCCCTCGTCCAGGGCCTCCCGCGTCGCCCGCATCGACGTCCTCAGGTCCAGCCGCAGCTGCGCCAGCGCGCCGCCGACCCCGACCTGGCCGATGCTCTTGGCCTTCAGCGCCGTGTCCTCCACCGTCCGCCGGGCCTGCATGATCGTCCGGTCCACGCCGCGCTTCGCCGCGCCGACGGCCTTCGCCGTGGCCCACACGCCCAGTCCCAGGACGGCGAACAGCATCACCAGGGCAAACATGATGATCACCAAGCCTGCGTCCACGAGGCCCCCTTCCCCTGCCGTTTTCCGTCCCCTCCACCGTAAACGCCACGGGCAGGCCGGGGGTTCCAAACGAACCCCCAACCTGCCCGTACGGGATCACCCCTAGACCGGCGGAACCAGCGGGCCCAGCGGGACCGCCGAGACCCGCGGGACCAGCGGGACCGCCGAGACCCGCGGGACCGCCGGGCCCAGCAGCACCGCCGGCACCGCCAGCACCAGCGGCACCGCCGGCCCCGGCAGGACCCGTCAGACGACGATGTTCACCAGCTTCGGCGCGCGGACGATCACCTTGCGGATCTCCGCCCCGCCCAGCGCCGCCACGACCGCCTCGTCGGCCAGCGCCAGCTGCTCCAGCTCGCCCTCGGAGATCGCCGGCGGCACCTCCAGGCGGGCCTTGACCTTGCCCTTGATCTGCACGACGCAGGTCACGGTCTCGTCCACGACGTACGCCGGGTCCGCGACCGGGAAGTCCTGGTGGACGACCGAGTCGGTGTGGCCCAGGCGCCGCCACAGCTCCTCCGCGATGTGCGGGGCCAGCGGGGCGACCAGCAGGACCAGCCGTTCGGCGACCGAGCGCTCCAGCGGGCGGCCCGCCTTGGTCAGGAAGTTGTTCAGCTCGGTGATCTTGGCGATGGCGGTGTTGAAGCGCAGGCCCGCCATGTCCGAGCCGGCCCCGTCGATCGCCTTGTGCAGCGCGCGCAGGGTGTCCTCGCCCGGCTCTGCGTCGACGACGGTGACGGCGCCCGTCTCCTCGTCCACGATGTTGCGCCACAGGCGCTGCAGCAGCCGGTACTGGCCGACCACGGCCCGCGTGTCCCACGGGCGCGAGACGTCCAGCGGGCCCATCGCCATCTCGTACAGGCGCAGCGTGTCGGCGCCGTACTCCTCGCAGATCTCGTCCGGCGTGACGGCGTTCTTCAGGGACTTGCCCATCTTGCCGTGCTCGCGCTTGACCGGCTGGCCCTGGTAGAAGTAGCCGCCGTCGCGCTCCTCGACCTCGGCCGCCGGCACGTAGACGCCGCGTGCGTCGGTGTACGCGTACGCCTGGATCATGCCCTGGTTGAACAGCTTGTGGAACGGCTCCGCGGAGGAGACGTGGCCGAGGTCGAACAGCACCTTGGACCAGAATCGGGCGTACAGCAGGTGCAGCACCGCGTGCTCGGCGCCGCCCACGTACAGGTCGACACCGCCGTGCGGGGCGCCCTCGCGCGGGCCCATCCAGTACTGCTCGATCTCCGGGTCGACCAGCGCGGACGCGTTGTGCGGGTCCAGGTAGCGCAGCTCGTACCAGCAGGAGCCGGCCCAGTTCGGCATGGTGTTGGTCTCGCGGCGGAAGGAGCGCACGCCGCGGCCGTCGCCCAGGTCCAGCTCGACGTTGACCCAGGCCTCGTTGCGCGACAGCGGGGTCTCCGGCTTGGAGGACGCGTCGTCGGGCTCGAAGGTGCGCGGCGAGTAGTCCTCGACCTCGGGCAGCTCCAGCGGCAGCATCGACTCGGGCAGCGCGTGCGCGACGCCGTCCTCGTCGTAGACGATCGGGAAGGGCTCGCCCCAGTAGCGCTGGCGGCTGAACAGCCAGTCGCGCAGCCGGAAGTTGACGGTGCCTTCGCCGATGCCCCGCTCGGCCAGCCAGGCCGTGATGGCGGCCTTCGCCTCGACGACGCCCAGGCCGTCCAGGGAGATCCCCTCGCCGGTGGAGTTCACCAGGGTGCCGTCGTACGAGGTGAACGCGTCCTCCCACTCGGCGGGGTCGGCGTCGCGGTCGTCCGTGGGCTCCACGACGCAGCGCACCGGCAGCTCGAAGGCCTGCGCGAAGGCGAAGTCGCGGGAGTCGTGCGCGGGGACGGCCATGATGGCGCCGGTGCCGTAGCCCATCAGCACGTAGTCGGCGATGAAGACCGGGACGAGGGCGCCGCTGACCGGGTTGGTCGCATAGGCGCCGGTGAAGACGCCGGTCTTGTCCTTGGCCTCGGCCTGGCGCTCGACGTCGGACTTGGCGGCGGCCTGCTTGCGGTACGCGTCCACGGCCTCGCCCGGGGTCGCGGAACCGCCGGTCCACACCTGGTGGGTGCCCTCGGGCCACTCGGCCGGAACGATCTTCTCGACCAGCGGGTGCTCGGGCGCCAGCACCATGTAGGTGGCGCCGAACAGGGTGTCGGGCCGGGTGGTGAAGACGGTGATCGCGTCGTCGCCGACGGCGAAGTCGACGCGGGCGCCCTCGGAGCGGCCGATCCAGTTCCGCTGCTGCAGCTTGATGGCCTCGGGCCAGTCCAGCGCGTCCAGGTCGTCCAGCAGCCGGTCGGCGTACGCGGTGATCCGCATGTTCCACTGGCTCAGCCGGGACTTGAAGACCGGGAAGTTGCCGCGCTCGGAGCGGCCGTCCGCGGTGACCTCCTCGTTGGCCAGGACGGTGCCCAGGCCGGGGCACCAGTTGACGGGCGCGTCCGAGGCGTAGGCCAGCCGGTACTCGTTCAGGACGTCGGCCCGCTCGGCGGCGGTCAGCGCGTCCCAGGAGCGGCCGCCCGGGACCTCGCGGGAGCCGTCCGCGAAGGCGGCGACCAGCTCGGCGATCGGGCGGGCCTTCTTCGCGTCGGCGTCGTACCAGGAGTTGTAGATCTGCAGGAAGATCCACTGGGTCCACTTGTAGTAGTCCGGGTCGATCGTCGCGAAGGACCGGCGCTTGTCGTGGCCCAGGCCCAGGCGGCGCAGCTGGGCCTTCATGTTCTCGATGTTCGCCTCGGTGGAGACGCGCGGGTGCGTGCCGGTCTGGACGGCGTACTGCTCGGCCGGCAGGCCGAAGGCGTCGAAGCCCAGGGTGTGCAGGACGTTGTGGCCGGTCATCCGCTGGTGGCGGGCGTAGACGTCGGTGGCGATGTAGCCGAGCGGGTGGCCGACGTGCAGGCCCGCACCCGAGGGGTACGGGAACATGTCCATGATGAACTTCTTGGGGCGGGCGACGACCTCCGCGTCCCCGGCCAGGTCACCGACCGGGTTCGGGGCCTCGTAGGTGCCCTGCGCGTCCCATACGTCCTGCCAGCGTGCCTCGATGTCGGCGGCCATGGCAGCCGTGTAACGGTGCGCCTCGGCCGCCTCGGGGGCCGGGGTGTTCGTCTCGCTCATGTTTTTGGAAGCTCCATCGATCGTCTCTGCCGTCTCTGCTTGCTCAAACGAAAAAACCCCTCGCACAGGAGGGGGCGCCGCGCCGATGCCGACCGTCTCGAGGGGTCGGTACTGATCAGCGCGGCTCGGTAAGCAGAAGGCGTACGGCACGCATGGCGCCAGGGTACCGCAGGGGTCCCGGCGGCCGCTCGGTCGTTCCGTACAACGAGAAGAGGGCCACCCGATCCGGATGACCCTCTTCCACACTGTGGAGCTAAGGAGAATTGAACTCCTGACCTCCTGCATGCCATGCAGGCGCTCTACCAACTGAGCTATAGCCCCTTGTTTCTCTCTGCCGCCGGGCCCCTTCTCGGTTTCCCTTGCCGGTTCCCCCTGGCGACACCCAGAACATTACACGGTTCCGGCCCAGGTCCAAAAACGGCTTCCCGGTGGGGAGATTTGTCCGTTCCTACCCGCTCCCACCCGTTTCGGCATGGCGGAGCCACGGCCGGGCAGGACCCCGGCTAGGCCCGCGCGAACTGGTAGAACCGCTTGAGCGTGCAGTGCTCGTCCAGGAGCCGGCCGTAGATCGGCTCGCCCTCGAGCTCGCGGTACGTCTCGATGGGGTCGCCTTTTATGATCAGCGCCCGCGCGCATTCCTCGCACCAGTACTGGTAGTCGGGGTTGACCGGGTCCATGTCCCGCACGATCGGCGTGCCGTTGTTGCACCAGTCGCACCGCCGCCGGTGTGCACCCATCCGTCAGCGACTCCCTCCCGCGTCGGGCCGTCGACTCCCCCTCCGGCCGTCCGATTCTGCCACGCGGGTGCGCGACAGGTCAGCAAGCGCCGAAGGACCAAACGCAAAGGATCCCGCCCCCTGTTGGGGACGGGATCCTGATTGTGGAGCTAAGGAGAATTGAACTCCTGACCTCCTGCATGCCATGCAGGCGCTCTACCAACTGAGCTATAGCCCCGCTCTCCGCCTCGCTCCCCCGTTTCCGGTGTTCCGCGCTGCGAACAAGAAGAACTCTAGCCTGTGACCACCCGGAAAGTGAAATCCGGGTGGCGGGGCCCCTGAGACGGGCTCAGTCGTCGTCGCCGAGCACCGGTTCCGGCAGCGTGCCGGCGTTGTGTTCCAGCAGGCGCCAACCGCGCGCGCCCTCGCCCAGGACGGACCAGCAGCAGTTGGAGAGCCCGCCCAGGCTCTCCCAGTCGCGCGCTTCGAGCCCGAGCAGCCGGCCGATGGTCGTGCGGATGGTACCGCCGTGGCTGACCACGACGAGCGTGCCGCCCTCGGGCAGCAGTCCGGCGTGCTCCAGCACCACCGGGGCGGCCCGGTCGGCGACCTCGGTCTCCAGCTCGCCGCCGCCGCGGCGGACGGGCTCGCCGCGCTTCCAGGCCGCGTACTGCTCGCCGTGCTTGTCGAGGATCTCGTCGTGGGTCAGGCCCTGCCACTCGCCGGCGTACGTCTCGCGCAGCGCGGCGGTGCGCGAGACGGGCAGCCCCGTCACGGAGGCCAGCTCGGCGGCCGTGGCGGAGGCGCGCATCAGGTCGGAGGCCACGATGGCGTCCGGCCTCAGGGAGGCCAGCAGCCGGGCGGCGCGGCGCGCCTGCGCCACACCGGTCTCGGTCAGCGGGATGTCCGTGGAGCCCTGGAAGCGGCGCTCGAGGTTCCACGACGTCTGGCCGTGCCGCCACAGGACGATCTTCCTGCCGGTCCGGGCGCCGGACGGCGTGCTCGTACCGGCGCTCAGAACAGATCACCGTCCAGGTCGTCGTCGCCCTGGGCCTCGCGCAGCTTCGCGTACTCCTCGGCCTTGCCCTTGGTGAGCTTGGCGTCCTCGGGCAGCTCGATCTCGGGGCAGTCCTTCCACAGGCGCTCCAGCGCGTAGAAGACACGCTCCTCGCTGTGCTGGACGTGGACGACGATGTCGACGTAGTCGAGCAGGATCCAGCGGGCGTCGCGGTCGCCCTCGCGGCGCACCGGCTTGGCGCCGAGCTCCTTGAGGAGGCGCTCCTCGATCTCGTCGACGATCGACTTGACCTGGCGGTCGTTGGGCGCCGATGCGAGCAGGAAGGCGTCGGTGATCGACAGCACGTCGCTGACGTCGTACGCGATGATGTCGTGCGCGAGCCGGTCGGCCGCCGCCTGGGCGGCGGTGGTGATGAGCTCGATGGAGCGGTCCGTGGCGGTCACTGGCCATGCTTTCGGGTTGGCGGGCAGATCCCTACAAGGGTCTCATGTACCGCCGACGCCGCCCGCGCGGAACGGATCGCGCGGGCGGGGCCGGGGCCGGGGCCCGGCCGCCCGGGGCGGGGCCGGGCCGGTCAGGACGGCTTGTAGTCCTTGCCCAGCGTGACCACCACGTCGGCGTTCACCGCGTTCTCGCCCTTCTTGACCACCGTCTCCGGCAGGCCGAGCGTCTTGGCCACCTCGACGGCCTTGGCGCGCTGCGCGTCGTCCTGGTACGTGATCTGCGTGGCCGGCTGCGTCCGGTCGGCCTTGCCGCCGTCGACGAAGGTGTAGCCGCCGTTCAGCAGCGCGGCCCTCGCCGCCACCTGCGTCTTCTCGTCCCCGGTGGCGTCGCGCAGGCCCACGCGCGGCGCGGTGCCCGCCGGGGCGGCCGTGAAGCTGCCGCCGAGCACCTCCTTGACCACGTTCTTGTTGGCGTCGTCGGTGAGGGTGCCGTCCGGTTTCACGCCGAGCACGTCGGTGCGGTAGCCGGCGGGGCCCTCCTTGGCGTGCTCGCCGAGCCTGGCCAGCAGGGTGCCGAGGCCCTGCGCGTTCAGGGAGGGGTCGAGGATCTGGCCCATGCTCTCCACCGTCACGGTGGCCGCCTTGGGGTCGCCGGAGATCTTGCGCAGCACCCCGTAGAGCACCTTGCCGAGCCGGTCCAGCTGCTTGGCCTCGGGCTCGCCCTGGGCCCGGTGCATGGCGTAGGCGACGGCCATGGCACCGCTGAGGTGCTGCTTGGCGCCCTGGGCCACGGCCGGGGCCTTGACGGCGTCGTCGGCGGGGACGGCGGTGTCGGTGTCGACCTCGATGCCGCCGACCAGCTCGACCAGGTTCTCCAGGAAGGGGGTGTCCAGGCGCCAGGTGCCGCCGATGCGGGTGCCGAGCACCGAGTCGAGGGACTCGCGCACGCCGAGGCCGCCCTCCTCGACGGCCTTGCCGAGGGGGGCGGCGCTGCCGTCGTCCTTGGCGACGCCGAGGGTGTTCGGCAGCAGGACGGTGGCGCCCTTCTGCGTGGTCACGTTGTCCACGAGCAGAGCGGTGGAGGTGCCGCCCTTCTTGGTGTTGTGGACGTGGACGACGATCATGTCGCGCTTCTGCGGCCCGGAGGCGGCCGCGGGCTTCCCGGCCTTGCCCGGGCCCTCGAGGAAGGGCAGCTTGCCCGCGTACCAGAGCCAGCCGAGGCCGCCGACGACGAACAGGGCGAGGACGACGATCAGGGCCACCACGCGGTTGCGGCCGCGGCGGCGGGCCTCCTCGCGGCGCTCGGTGCGGCTCTCGGTGAACTTCAGCCAGTCGATGACGTCCTCGGACTCCTCGTCCGGCTGGTCGAGGAAGGCGAACTGCTCGGTGCGGTAGTCCGGGGCCCCTGCCTCACCGTCGGCGGCGCGGCGCGGCTCGGGGACCTGCCGGTTCCGGACCGGCGCCGGGTCGGGATCCGGGTCCGCGCCCTGACCGGGCTGCGGCTGCTGTACGGGGTGCGGGGCGGCCTGCGGGGCGGCCTGCTGCGGGATCCACGGCTGTGCCTGCGGCGCCTGCGGCGCCTGCTGGAAGTGCGCCGTGTCGTAGCCGTTGCCGTAGGCGGTGTCGTATCCGTGGGCCGGGGCCTGGGAGGGGTCCTGCGGTGCGTACCCCTGCGCGTAGTACTGCTGCTGCCCGCCGCCGTAGGACGGGTCGTAGCCGTACTGCTGGTCGTACCCCGCGCCGTGGGGCGGGGCCTGTGGGGCGGGCTGCGCGGGCACGTGGCCGTACACCGGCTGCCCGTACGCGTCGTAGCCGATGAGCTGCTGCTCCTGGGCGGCGTACGGGTCGTACGGCTGCTGTCGGTCGTTCACCGCGGGGCCCCTCTCTTCCGGAAGCTCAGGTTCCCCGATACAGCTCACGCTTGTCGATGTAGCGAACCACACCGTCGGGTACCAGGTACCAGACCGGGTCGCCCTGGGCCACCCGCGTGCGGCAGTCCGTGGAGGAGATCGCGAGCGCGGGCACCTCGACGAGCGAGACCCCGCCCTCGGGCAGCCCGTCGTCGGTGAGGTGGTGTCCCGGGCGGGTCACCCCGATGAAGTGGGCGAGGGAGAACAGCTCGTCGGCGTTGCGCCAGGTCAGGATCTGCGCGAGGGCGTCGGCGCCGGTGATGAAGAACAGGTCGGCGTCCGGGTTGAGCGCGGTCAGGTCGCGCAGCGTGTCGATGGTGTACGTCGGGCCGCCGCGGTCGATGTCGATGCGGCTCACCGAGAACTGGGGGTTCGAGGCCGTGGCGATGACCGTCATCAGATAGCGGTCCTCCGCGGGCGACACGGCCCGCTGGGACTTCTGCCACGGCTCACCGGTCGGTACGAAGACCACCTCGTCGAGGTGGAACAGGGCGGCCACTTCGCTGGCGGCCACCAGGTGTCCGTGGTGGATCGGGTCGAAAGTCCCGCCCATCACGCCGAGCCGGCGCTTGACCGGGCCGGTAGGCATCTCCTGCTCTCCCATGAGCGCAGAGCCTACTGGCCCGGCGGAGCGGTGCGGACCCGCATGCGAGCGGCTGTGCGGGCGCGGGTCAGCGGTCGCGGTTCAGACGGGTGGTGACCCACAGCATGAGGAGCAGCACGACGAAGGCGCCGCCGCCGGTCAGGTACGGGTTCAGGCTGTCGTGGTTGCCGCCGTGCTGCTCGGTGCCCTCCGATGCGAGGAGCACCAGGTTGTGGGCGGTGGAGGTGAGGCTCATCAGGCAGGTACCTATCGGGTCGGGGAGCGGGCGGAGACTTCGCTCACATCGTATGCGGGGGCCTGGGGCACGCTCGCGCCGACTCAGGCGTTGGAGAGGATAGACGCAGGAAGCAGGCGGGCCGATCAAGGGGGAGGCGTCATGGGCGGTACGGGATTCGAGAAGGTGCCGGCTCGGGAGCGGAGGCGGTTCGAGGGCATCTCGTCGCGGGCGTACGAGCATCCGGCGGACCGCTCGGCGCTGGTGGCGCTGCGCAAGCTGACCGGGTTCGACACGGTGTTCAAGGCCCTGAGCGGGCTGCTGCCGGAGCGCAGCCTGCGGCTGCTGTTCCTGTCGGACTCGGTGCGGGTGGGCGAGACCCAGTTCCCGCACCTGTACGCGATGCTGCGGGACGCCTGTTACGTGCTGGACCTGGAGCAGGTCCCGCAGATGTACGTGCAGCAGGACCCGAAGCCGAACGCGATGTGCATCGGGCTGGACGAGCCGATCATCGTGGTGACCACGGCCCTGGTGGAGCTGCTGGACGAGGAGGAGATGCGGGCGGTCGTGGGCCACGAGGTGGGCCACGCGCTGTCGGGCCACTCCGTGTACCGCACGGTCCTGCTGTTCCTGACGAACCTGGCGCTGAAGGTGGCGTGGATCCCGCTGGGCACGGTGGCGATCACGGCGATCGTGACGGCCCTGCGGGAGTGGTTCCGCAAGTCGGAGCTGTCGGCGGACCGGGCGGGTCTGCTGGTCGGGCAGGACGTGCAGGCCTCGATGCGCGGACTGATGAAGATCGCGGGCGGCAACCACCTCCACGAGATGAACGTGGACTCCTTCCTGGCCCAGGCCGAGGAGTACGAGGCGAGCGGCGATCTGCGCGACTCGGTCCTGAAGATCCTCAACATGCTGCCGCGGACGCATCCCTTCACCACGGTGCGGGCGGCCGAGCTGAAGAAGTGGTCGCAGAGCCGGGACTTCCAGCGGATCATGGACGGCCACTACCCGCGCCGCGACGAGGACAAGGACGCCTCGGTCTCGGACTCCTTCCGCCAGTCGGCCGCGCACTACGCAGACTCGGTGCGCACCAGCAAGGACCCGCTGATGAAGCTGGTGGGCGACATCGCGGGCGGCACGGCCGACCTGGGCGGGAAGCTCCGGGAGCGGTTCACGGGCGGCAGCGGCGCGGCCGGCTCCGCCCAGGGCTCCGCTGCCTCCGGCGGCGCGGGGGCTACGGAGCAGGGCTGACCGGAGGCGTCGCGCCCTCTTCGGGAGCCAGGACCCCGCACAGTCCTGCGGTGCGGCGGGGATGGCCTGCGGCGTACGGGTCGCTCGCGGCCGGGCCCACCGTGGTGGGCCCGGCGCCGGCCAGGAGGGGGCGGAAGCTGTCGGCGGGGTCGGCGGAGCAGTCCTGCGGACCGGCCATCACGTAGGCGGCGGCCAGCTCCGCCCGGCGGGCCGTGAGGTCCTCCCGGTCGAAGCGCAGCCGGAGCTCGCGGCGGACGGTGAACAGCGAGGCCCCGTCCGCGGGTGCGGGCGCCCCGGTGGCCGGCCGTACCGCGTACACGAAGGTGTGGTCCGTGACGACCTCCAGCACGTCCGGGGAGACCTCCTGGTAGGTCAGGGCCCCGCTCACCCGGACCCGCGAGTCGGCGACCACGGCGGTGTTCTGGTCGAAGCGGACCAGCCAGCCGGTGGCCGCGTGGCGGCCGTCGCCGGAGGGCGAGGTCATGCTGCGGTCGAACTGGGCCAGCAGGTCGGGGTCGAGCAGGACCCGCACCGGCCGGGTGGCGGCGCCGGCCAGGACGTCGGGGTCCAGCGAGGACTGCACCAGGTAGTCCTTGGCGATGGACAGGGCGGTGACCACCTGGCCCTCGGTGAAGTGGTGGGTGCGGCGGGCGGCGGGCAGGGTGATCCCGGCCGCGCCGACGCGGTAGTCGGCCGCCGGGCTCTTGGCGAACAGGTCGGCGGGCCGCCCGCCGGGCACCGGGGCGGTCGGCGCGAGCGGGACGACGGTGCTGCTCAGCGGGTCGGTGTGGCTGTCGGGCAGGGGCGTGGCGGGATTCCGCAGGCCCATGTAGACGGCCGCGGCGAAGGCCACCGCAATGAGCAGCACGAGCATCATGCCCTGGCGGGCGGCGCGGCTCGGGGTGCCCGTCCGGGGCCGGGAGGGGCCGCTGCCGGACCAGATGGAGCGGCTGCGGACGGCCCGCGCGTGCTCGCCCATGCGCTCCTGGGCCGAGTACTCCTGGAGTCGGGCAGCTCGGACGAAGTCATCGTCGAACACCACCGACCGGTACTCGTCCGGCCGGAATTCCTCGTCGCCCCCGCCGCGACCGTCGGGGGTGTTGTCGGGTGGATCTGCTGGCACGGCCATCGCTTCTCCCGCTGTCCCCGCTTCAGAGAAGCCCCCGGCTCCGGCGAACGGAAGTGGGGTCGTACCTTCAGGGTTGGCGGCCGACGCGGTCCATAAACGCCCCGGCGCCCGTGACTTCGGTGAGCGGGGTGCTGGCGGGGGCGGGAGCGGGCTCGGACTTGCCGGAGGCGCTGCGGTAGACCGCGCTGAAAGCCAGGGCCACCATGCCGAGGCCCATCACGAACGCGAGGACCCAGGCGACGGGGCGCAGCCACGGGGAGCGGCCGCGGTACGGGCGCAGGCTGCCGCCGTAGGCCCCGTACGGGCCGTCGGGGCAGCCGTGGGCATGGGCCTGCTCCCAGCCGGGCTCGTCGATGCCGTACCCGTCGGGGCGGCCGTAGCCGTACGGGTCGTAGTCCTCGTCGGAGGTCCAGCCGCCGGCGACGGCGCGGGCGGCCTCGGCCTCGGCGCGCGCCCGGTCGGCGGCGCGCTGGCGCTCGGCGGCGCTGGGCTCATGGATCTCGGCGGCCCGGACGAAGTCCTCGTCGAACACCACGGAGGCGAAGTCCTGATCCGCGCCTCCGCGGTCGTCGTCGGGCTCCCCGTCGTCCGGGATCTTGCCCCCCACGTCGTCCGGCACGGAAACAGCGTAGACCCGGTGGTCTGGTTTGGGCAGGGTGTTCGCCGAAATCCGGCCACACGGCGTGGGGCGGGCGACTACCGGGTGTGACCGTCGCCGGTGACGATGTACTTGGTGGAGGTGAGCTCCGGGAGGCCCATGGGGCCGCGGGCGTGCAGCTTCTGGGTGGAGATGCCGATCTCCGCGCCGAAGC
Source organism: Streptomyces sp. NPDC046876 (assembly GCF_040645035.1). Classification (NCBI taxonomy): domain Bacteria; kingdom Bacillati; phylum Actinomycetota; class Actinomycetes; order Kitasatosporales; family Streptomycetaceae; genus Streptomyces; species Streptomyces sp. NPDC046876. The sequence goes on from NZ_JBEYXK010000007.1 coordinate 180,724, forward strand.
CGAACTGGCCACCGTCGGTGAACCGGGTGGACGCGTTCACGGCGACCGTGGTCGAGTCGACCAGCTGGGTGAAGCGGCGGGCGGCGGCCTGCGAGGTGGTCACGATCGCCTCGGTGTGGCCGGAGGTCCAGCGGCGGATGTGGGCGACGGCGTCGTCGAGGGAGTCCACGACGCCGGCGGCGATGTCGTAGGAGAGGTACTCGGCCGCCCAGTCCTCGTCGGTGGCGGGCACGGCGGTGACCTTGGAGTCCTCGGCGGCGGCCAGGACGCGCTCGTCCCCGTGGACGGTGACGCCGGCGTCGGCGAGCGCGTCGAGGGCGAGCGGCAGGAAGGCGTCGGCGATGTCGCGGTGGACGAGGAGGGTCTCGGCGGCGTTGCAGACGGAGGGGCGCTGGGCCTTGGAGTTGACCAGGATCTCCACGGCCATGCCGAGGTCGGCCTGCGCGTCCACGTAGACGTGGCAGTTGCCGGTACCGGTCTCGATGACCGGGACGGTGGACTCCTCGACGACCGTCTTGATGAGGGAGGCGCCGCCGCGCGGGATGAGGACGTCGACGAGGCCGCGGGCGCGCATCAGCTCGCGGACGGAGTCGCGGGACTCGCCGGGGACCAGCTGGATCGCGTCCGCGGGCAGCCCGGCCGACTCGACGGCGTCGCGGAGGATGGCGACGAGGGCCGTGTTGGAGGCGTACGCGGAGGAGCTGCCGCGCAGCAGGACCGCGTTGCCGGACTTCAGGCAGAGGGCGGCGGCGTCGACGGTGACGTTGGGGCGGGCCTCGTAGATGATGCCGACGACGCCGAGCGGGACGCGGACCTGGCGCAGGTCGATGCCGTTGGGGAGGGTGGAGCCGCGGACCACCTCGCCGACCGGGTCGGGGAGGGCGGCGACGTCCCGCACGTCGGAGGCGATGGCGGCGACCCGCTCCGGGGTGAGGGTGAGCCGGTCGATGACGGTCTCGCTGGTGCCGGCGGCTCGGGCCTTGTCGGTGTCGACGGCGTTGGCGGTGACGATCTCGGCCGTACGGGCCTCCAGCGCGTCGGCGATCGCCAGCAGCGCGGTGTCCTTGGCGGACCGCGGGAGCGGGGCCAGGGTCGCGGCGGCGGTGCGGGCGCGGTGGGCGGTGGCCTGGACGGGGGAGGTGGTGGCATCGAGCGAGGTCATGCCGCCCAGGGTAATCCCCGCCCGCGCAGCACCGGCCGGGGTTTCCACCCCGCGAGACGCCCCCGCGGCGGGCCTGCCGCTGCCGCTGCGCTGCCGCGGGTCGCCGCTGCGCGGAGCGGTTCCCCACCCCGCCCCTTCCCGAAACCGTGGCCTGCGGCCCCGGACCCCTTCCGCCTCAAACGCCGGCGGGGCTGGGATGGACCCGGCGGGGCTGAAAGACCCGGGCGCTCCGCGCCCGGTGCGCTCAAACGCCGCGCGGGCTGAAATGTGCCGCTGCGCGGCAATTCCAGCCCCGCCCGGCGAAAATCCAGCCCCGCCGGCGTTTGAGGCGCGGGGTCTGGGGCGGAGCCGCAGGCGGGTGCGGGGCGCAGCCCGGCAGCGGGGGCCGGGGCCGCAGGACCCGGTTTCGGGAAGGGGCGGGGTGGGGAAACGGCTCCGCGCAGCGGCTCCCCACCCGCAGAGAACGGCCGACCCCGGCCCGAGGCCCCCGGCCCCGCCCCGGCCGTCACCGGACGGAGTCCGGTGCAGCGGGGCGAAGCCCGGGAGGCCGCTCGCGGCCGAGCGGTGCGAGCGCCGCGTTCAGAAGGTGCGGCCGCTCGGAAGAGCGGCGGGTTGGGGAAGAGTGTTGCGAA